>NZ_JAVIYN010000023.1:0-34670 GCF_036665975.1 Jeotgalicoccus huakuii
CTTAAAGTCAGGTGCACATTTGTCTTTAATTATTGTTCGTTATAATCACTCACAACCTCAGCAAATAGGTCGTAGGATTTCAATAATGCATCCATGTCATAAATATACGAAGCGACAATCAATTCATCTACATTATATTTATCTTGGAATTTTTCTAAACTCGCCATCGCGTCAGCTTTATCGCCTAAGAACTGAATCGGGAATTGCTGTTTAATTGTATTTTCCTCCATTGGCGTCCATAATCCATCCATGGAATCGACAGGCGGTTGAAGTTGCTCTCTCTTATTTCTAATTAGTCCAATAATAGTTTGATAATGCGTCGTTGCTAAATATTCTGCCTGGGATTTTGTATCAGCTAAAATAACATTAACTGATGCCATTTTATACGGTTTGTCGAGTTGTGCACTCGGTACAAAATTATTTTCATATATAATAAATGCTTCATTCATCTGAGCTGGTGCAAAGTGTGAAGCAAAGGCATAAGGTAAGCCGAGTTTAGCCGCGATGTGGGCTGAATCTGTTGAAGAGCCCAGTACATATAAGGGGACGTTTGATCCTTCTCCTGGATATGCAACTAAGTCAGCCCCGTTATCTGCTAGGTAACGACGGAGTTCTTCTATTTCATCTTTAAATGAGAATACACCTTCGTGGTTACTGCGCCTAATTGCATTAGCAGTTAACATATCTGTACCTGGTGCACGGCCAAGTCCTAAGTCTAAACGATCTCCAAAAATGGCATGGAGTGTACCGAATTCCTCCGCAACAATGTAAGGGGAGTGGTTAGGTAGCATGACACCACCAGAGCCTACTCTAATCTCATCAGTATTTTGCAAGATATGTTGGATAAGTTGTCTAGTCGCACTGGATGCAAGAGATCTCATATTATGGTGTTCTGAAATCCAGTATCTTTGATAGGTTGTTTTATCCACGTGTTTAGCTAATGTAATCATATCTTCAAAAGCACCTGTAGCATTTGATCCTTCTCGTACAGGAACTAAATTTAATACAGATATATTAATATTTTTCGACATTTGTGAACCTCCATGAATTTATAATATTTATTACATTTTCTTATATCCAAACAGAAAAGTATAAATATCTGCTCGAACATGATAAAATCTATAAGAATTATGTATGAGATAAGAGGGATAGTATGTCAATTTATGTAGATTATGCAGCGACAACACCAATTGATGAATCAATATTACAAAAGATGCTTAATAATGCGGATAAGTTTGGAAATCCATCAAGTATTCATCGGGTTGGTAAGGAAGCGAAAGCTTTTTATGAACAATCACGTCAACGAGTTGCCAAATATCTAAATGCAAGAGCTGACGAAATTGTCTTTACAGGGAGTGCAACGGAGGCAAATAATTTTGTCATTCGTGGGGTTAGTGGATTTTATGAAAAACCTCATATTATTACAACGACTGTTGAACATGCTTCTGTTAAGGAAACTTTTGATGATTTAAAAGAGAATGTTGATATTACTTATTTGAACGTCAACGAGGCAGGTTTAATAGATGTTGATGAGCTAAAGGCTGCACTTAGACCAGAAACAAAGCTCGTTTCGATAATCATGGTAAACAATGAAACAGGTACGATTCAACCTGTTGAAGAGATCGCGAATGTCTTGAATGAAACTGATGTCCTTTTCCACATCGATGCAGTCCAAGCATTTAAGCAACTACCTATTGATGTTAAGGCATTGTCCTGTGATTTCCTTACATTAAGTGGACATAAATTAAATGCGCCTAAAGGTATAGGTGTCCTATATGTGAAACACAATACACATATTAAACGCATGATTACTGGTGGCTCCCAGGAAAGGGAACGTCGAGCGGGTACCGAAAATACTTTGTATGCTTATGCAATGAGTTTAGCGGTAGAAAAGGCAGCTGAAAATAGAGAGAGAAATACAGAGCAACTTAATGTTTTAAAAGATTCCTTCATTAAGTCACTAGAAGATGAGAAAGTACCATTTGAAATCAATGGAGACATTTCTAATCAGACAGGACATATATTGAATTTATATTTCCCGTGGAGTGAATCGGAATACTTGTTAACAGCCTTAGATATGAAAGGTGTATATGCCTCTGGTGGCTCAGCTTGTAATGCGGGTACAGTTGTCCCTTCACATGTTATTACAGCCATGTACGACAAAGACCGCAGCAAGCATTCCTTACGCTTTAGTTTCTCAGAACAACTATCCCCCTCAGATATAAAAACAGTTTCGAGCGCTTTAAGTAAAATATATAATAATTTAAATGATAACGGCTTTATTTAAGCTACAGAAAAAGAAAGGAAGATTTACAAATGTCTAATAATGACACTACTGTAGTCGTTGGTATGAGCGGCGGTGTAGACTCTTCAGTCACAGCAAAACTCTTATTAGAACAAGGCTATAACGTGATCGGTATTTTTATGAAAAATTGGGATGATACAGATGAGTTCGGCGTATGTACAGCAACTGAGGACTACGAAGATGTGAGGTTGGTTGCTGAAGAAATCGGTATACCATATTACTCTGTTAACTTTGAAAAGGAATATTACGACCGTGTATTCCAGTATTTCCTCGACGAATATAAAAAAGGACGTACACCTAACCCAGATGTGATGTGTAACAAAGAAATTAAATTTAAAGCATTCTTAGACCATGCAATGAAGCTTGGAGCGGATTATGTCGCAACTGGTCATTATGCTAGAGTTGAGCATGATGGTGAAAATGTACGTATGCTTCGTGGTGTAGATAATAATAAAGATCAAACTTATTTCTTGAATCAATTGTCTAAAGAACAACTTTCTAAAGTGATGTTCCCACTCGGTCACCTTGAGAAAAAAGAAGTGCGTGAATTAGCACATCAATACGATCTAGCAACTAAAGATAAAAAAGATTCAACAGGAATTTGTTTTATCGGAGAAAGAGACTTTAAACAATTCTTAAGTAACTATCTACCAGCAAATCCGGGAAGAATGATTAATTTAGAAACTGGTGAAGACAAAGGACGCCATGATGGTTTAATGTATTACACTATAGGACAAAGACAAGGTCTTGGTATTGGTGGAGATGGCGGGCCTTATTTCGTTGCAGGTAAAAATCTAGAAACAAACGAATTGTACGTTGTACAAGGTGATGGGGCCAATGCCTTAACTTCAACGAGACTACTTGCAAGTGAAGTGAACTTCATAAACCCAGTTGAAGATACTTTTGAAGCAACAGCGAAATTCCGCTATAGACAAAAAGATGTGCCGGTAACTGTTAAAGTGCTAGGTGACGATCAGATTGAGGTCACTTACGATTCAGCAAATGCTGTCACACCAGGCCAAGCAGTTGTACTCTATGACGGTGATACAGTGATTGGCGGGGCAACGATTGATTCAGTATATAGAAATGATGAAAAATTGGAGTATTTGGCTTAATGTTTGCATATAAGACGCTCATCGAAAAAGGTGATTATGAAGCGGCTTTAGAAGAAATCTTTAAAGCAATAGATGAATCACCCAAAGAAGAAACACACTATATAAACGGTGCCGTTGTTTTGTCTACTATCGGGAAAATAGAAGAAGCAGAGCGCTTTTTACAACAAGCACTCCTTATTGATCCAGATAGTTTTAGTGCTTTATATACGCTTGGCAATTTATATTTTGATGCTGAGCGTTATAATGAGGCAAGAACAGTTTATTTAACGGCTTATGGTAGTAAAATGGAAGATGGAGATTTAAATTTCATGCTAGGTCGTACACATGTCAATACCGGTGAAATTAGAATGAGTATCCCATTTTTTGAAAAAGCATATCAAAGCATGCCAGAAGACCCAGATTTATTGTTTAATTATGGTTTAGCATTGTGTCAAGTTGAGCAATATGAACCGGCAGTTAAACTGTTATCTGCTGTGACTGAAAAAGTCGATCATGCAGACGCTGAATATAATCTAGGACTTGCAATTTACATGCTAACTGAAGATAAGAGTAAGGCAACTGAACATTTTAAGAAGGCGACTGAAATTCAAAGAGACCATCATTTAAGTCATCACGCTTTGAAAAAATTTAATGAGTTGGAGTAGATTCTATGGCTGATCACGGACAAACTTCAATATATGACGAACTTTATATTATCGGTGATGTGGACCGCGTTATCTTCATGAGTGAAGATTCGCGGTTTCATGTATTGAAAGTAAATATAACAAAAACAAATACTAAGTTCCGTGATGATGGTATAGTCACCGGTTTCTTTCATGAAATAGAAGAGGGTGAAAGTTACCGTTTTGTCGGTAAGGTAACAAGCCACCAAAGATTTGGTGAGCAATTTGCAGCAGATAGTTTTCATAAGGAAATTCCAGATACTAATGAAGGACTGATTCAATACTTCTCTAGTGATAAGTTTCCTGGAGTAGGTACTAAAACAGCAGAAAAAATTGTTGAAACGCTTGGTTTAGAAGCCATTAGTATCATTACAAATGATGACGACGCTCTAAATAAGATCAAGGGTCTAACAAAACAAAAAAGACAGATGATAACTGATACTGTTAGACAGTCTAACCTATCAGATGAAGCTTATTTGTTGATGATTAATTTAAATATAGAACCATCTAAGCGTTCTAAAATTATTGATACATATAAGAGTGATACTTTAAATATATTGAGAAATCACCCTTATCAACTCGTCAGTGATATCTTTGGCATAGGTTTTAAAAAGGCTGACCAAATCGCCTTGAATTCAGGTATTAATGCGGATGATCCAGAGCGCTTGGTTGCTGGTGTCATGTATACGATTAGCGATGAAATCAATGCGGTCGGTCACACTTATACGACTGTTGATTTAATACAAGATAAGACCTTAACCCTCTTAAATACATCAAAAAATTACTTTACCAAGAGTGATATTGACGTGGCGCTTGAAACCTTAGCTTTAAACAAGAAATTAATCTTAAAAGATCAACGTGTCACGATGCCGAATATCTATCATTCTGAGTATAAAGCAGCGAATAAGCTTTCTCATATTATGGATTTTAAAATCGATGAGATTGATGTGGATGAAGCTAGACATACCATTAAAGAAATCGAAAAATCATTCGATATAAATTATAGTGACAAACAGCGAACATCGATATTAAATTCTATCACTGAAAAGGTTTCGATAATTACGGGTGGACCGGGTACTGGTAAAACAACAATAGTTAAAGGGATTATCGCCCTGTATAAAGAAATGTATGACTATAAAAATTTCAGTGAATATGAAGATGGGGAATATCCTATTAAACTTGCTGCGCCAACAGGTCGTGCAGCGAAGCGGATGGCGGATACTTCAGGTATAGAAGCGAAGACGATTCACAGGATGATTGGCTGGGGTCAAGATACCGAAGCGGACGACATTTTAGACAATGAGATTGATGCAGAATTAATAATTATTGATGAAATGTCCATGGTCGATACATGGTTGTTTTATCAGTTGATGCAAAATGTAATGCCACATACTAGGCTCGTTTTTGTAGGAGACAGTGACCAATTGCCATCAGTTGGTCCCGGTCGAGTATTTAAAGATTTAATTAAATCTAATGTTATAAATACGACAATTCTCGACACAGTTTACCGTCAAGGTGAGGGTTCTTCTATTGTTAGTCTTGCTTACGACATTGCTAATGGTAATCCTATGAATATCACAGATAAGTTTAAAGACAGGGTGTTCTTTCCTGCAAATACGAACCAAATTGTAGAAGTTGTTGACAAGGTCGCTACAAGAGCTGTAGAAAAGGGTTATGACATGAGAGACATTCAAGTACTCGCCCCGATCTACAGAGGACCTGCAGGAATTAATACTCTGAATCAACTACTCCAAGGTATACTAAATCCTGAAAGTGACGACAAAACTGAAATAGAATTCGGCGATAAAGTATTTCGTAAGGGTGATAAGGTCATTCAACTTGTTAATCGAACAGAGGATAATGTATTTAATGGTGACTCTGGCATAATTTCCAATATCTTTTTAAAATCAGACGGCGAAACAGACAAGGACAAAATTGTCGTTGAATTTGAAACTGGACATATTTCCTATGAAAGAAAAGATTTAATGGAGCTTTCACATGCCTACTGTACGAGTATTCACAAAGCTCAGGGTAGTGAATATCCAATCGTCATTATGCCTATCGTCTCTAGTTATTACCATATGCTACTTAAAAATATAGTATATACGGGCATTACACGTGCGAAAGAATCCTTGGTTTTATGTGGGGACCCGAATGCATTTTACAATGCAATTAATAGAGAAGGAATCGAAAGAAATACGATGTTAGAAGAATTCCTAAGAGCATATTGTAAAACATTCCTACAACCGACAGCCTTGCCAGAATTTCTAACAGAAGAAGTCGTCAACAAAGAATTAGTAGATCCAATGATTGGTATGGACGGTATTACGCCGTATGAATTTGTTTGACACTTAAACCTTAAGATTTTATAATTGATTTAAATTTACTGGAATTTTAAATATGCGGATTGTTTTTTTAAGAGACATTGCGGTTGGTGCAAGCAATGAGACCCCGCCTATGTGCTACTTTCCAGTTATACTAATAATGCTAAAGTGATGACTATGTCATAAACTGGGTGGTACCGCGGTAACTATCGTCCCTTTTTTACAAGGGGCGATTTTTTATTTTATATAATAACAGGAGTGATAATGATGAAACAGTTAACTGGTAATGAAATACGTCAAATGTTTTTAGATTACTTTAAGGCACATGATCATATGGTAGAACCAAGTGCGTCTTTAGTACCTGTCGATGATGATTCACTATTATGGATCAATTCAGGTGTGGCAACTTTAAAAAAATATTTTGATGGTCGTACAGTGCCTACAAAACCTAGAATCGTTAATGCACAAAAGGCAATCCGTACAAATGATATAGAGAATGTTGGCTTTACAGCACGTCACCATACATTCTTTGAAATGTTAGGTAACTTTTCAATCGGGGATTATTTTAAAAAAGAAGCAATTATTCGTGCTTGGGAATTTTTAACACATGAAGATTGGATTGGTTTCGATTCTGATTTACTTTATGTGACTGTTCACCCGGAAGATATCGATGCTTATAATTTATGGAAAGATGTGATTGGCTTAGATGAATCACGTATTATTCGTATCGAAGGGAACTTCTGGGATATAGGAGAAGGCCCTTGTGGACCAAACAGTGAAATTTTCTATGACCGTGGTGAAGCTTACGATACAACAAGTCCAGAGAGCGAAATGTATCCTGGTGGAGAGAATGAACGCTATCTAGAAATTTGGAACTTAGTATTTAGTGAATTCAACCATAATAAAGATGGTTCTTATACACCACTTCCAAAGCAAAATATTGATACGGGTATGGGCTTAGAGCGTATTACGAGCGTTATTCAAGATGCGAAAACAAACTTCGATACTGATTTATTTACACCAATCATTAAAGAAATTGAAGTGGTATCTAAGAAAGAATACGGTGTAAATGATACTTACGATACTGCATTTAAGGTCATTTCTGACCATATTAGAACGGTTGCATTTGCGATTGCTGATGGGGCACTACCATCGAATGAGGGACGTGGTTATGTCCTCCGTCGCTTAATTCGTAGAGCTGTGAGATTCAGTAAAGACTTGGATATTAACCAAGCCTTTATGTACCAGTTGACGGATGTTGTAAGTGAAGTTATGGGTGGGTTCTATCCAAATGTTTCTGAGAAAAAAGACTTTGTAAAAGAAGTTATTAAAGGTGAAGAGGAACGGTTCTTGCAAACACTTGATGAGGGTATCAAAATCTATCAAGGATTACGTGATCGTGCTAAACAAACGAATGGTGTGATTGATGGTAAGGATGCATTTAAACTTTATGATACTTACGGCTTCCCTTATGAGTTAACAGTAGAATATGCCGCCTTAGATGGTTTAACAGTTGATGAAGCAGTATTCAATGAAGAGATGGCTCAACAAAAAGAACGCGCAAGACAAGGTAGAAAGAGCGGGGACTCTATGCAAGTGCAGTCTGAAACCTTCCATAGCATTACCTCCCCAAGTGTATTTAAAGGTTATGAGACCACATATGTTGAATCAACTTTAGATTATATTGTAAAAGATGATCAACTCGTTGATTCAGTTGAAGAAGGTAAAGTTGAAGTCATATTCAGTGAAACTCCATTCTACAGTGAAAGTGGTGGACAAATTGCAGATACTGGTATTATTTCTAACCAGTATGGTAAAGCAGAGGTCGACTACGTTTACAAGGCGCCAAATGGTCAAAATGTTCATGTGATTAATGTTGTAGAAGGTCGCTTAACCAAAGGAGAAAGTTATCAACTTCAAGTAAACACAGAAAAACGCCGTTTTGTAATTAAAAATCATACTGCAACTCACTTATTACACCAAGCATTGAAGGAAGTTATTGGTGAACATGCCAACCAAGCGGGATCACTTGTACAAGCTGAACGTTTACGTTTTGACTTCTCTCATTTAGAGTCGATATCTAAGGCAGATTTACAACAGATTGAAGACATTGTAAACGAAAAAATCTATGCAGGTTTAGATGTTGTTATTAAAGAAATGCCAATCGATAAAGCGAAAGAGCTTGGTGCAATGGCGCTCTTTGGTGAGAAATATGGTGAAATTGTACGCGTGGTAAATATAGATAATTATTCAGTCGAACTATGTGGTGGGATACACGTTGGTAATACTTCTGATATCGGTGTATTTAAAATTGTTTCAGAAAGTGGTATTGGCGCCGGCATTCGTCGTATTGAAGCAGTTACAAGTAAATTTGCAGTCAATGTCTATAAGGAAGAAGAAGATAAACTATCACAAATTGATCAATTACTAAAATCAAAACCAGAAAATACGGTTCACAAACTAGAAACACTATTAACAGATAAAAAAGAACTACAGATTGCTTACGATGGGTTAAAACGTGAACTTCAAGAAACCAAACTCAATGATTTATCTGCATCAACAGTTGAAATTGACGGTATCAATGTAATTCGCCAAGAAGTTGAGGCATCAAATGCCAAAGAATTACGTGAACAAATGGACGTCATAAAATCACAAAATCAGGATGCGGTTATCGCGCTTAGTGCAGTAACGGGTGACAAAGTATCACTAGTCGTCACTGTGCCTAAGGAATTGACAGAAAAAATCCATGCTGGACAAATTATGAAGGGCATGGCAGAAATTGTAGGCGGCAAAGGCGGCGGCCGTCCTGATATGGCTCAGGGAGGGGGAACAAACCCTGAGAGTATAACAGCAGCATTACAATTTGTTGAAGAGTATATTAAAGATAATGTATAAAACGCTGTAAAATGTTATAATATGAACCAAATATAGATGTATGAATAGGAGTGCTTTTAGTGGACCAGTTCGATAAAACTATGAAGTTCAGTGTAGATGAACGTAAGGAAGAGAACGTTAAAAATGTCTTAACTAACGTTTATAACACTTTGGAAGAACGCGGCTATAATCCTATTAATCAAATTGTCGGTTATCTGCAAAGTGGGGATCCTGCCTATATTCCTCGCCATAATGAAGCACGTAATCAGATTAGACACATTGAACGTGATGAGATTATGGAAATTTTAGTGAAGAATTATGTCGACAAAGAGATAAATGGTTAGAATTCTCGGGCTCGATGTAGGCACAAAAACAATTGGTGTGGCCATGAGCGATGCTTTAGGTTGGACTGCTCAAGGACTGACTACACTAAAAATAGACACGCATCAAGATGATTACGGCATAGATGAACTTGTAGACATTGTTAAAAAGTATGAAGTAGATACAGTGGTTGTAGGTTTACCTAAAAATATGAACAATACGATTGGGGAAAGTGGAGAAAGATCTCAACATTTTGCCGAATTACTTGCTCTTGAACTCACAGATGTTAAAATAACTCTGTGGGATGAGCGCTTAAGCACGGTCGCTGCCGAACGTTCATTACTAGAAGCTGATTTATCACGCAAAAAAAGAAAAGCGGTTATTGATAAGATGGCTGCAGTATTTATACTACAAGGCTACTTAGATAATCCGCATAAAGGAGCATGAATATGACGAGCGAGAATACAGAATTTAACAAAGAAGAAGAACTACTTACGCTTTATGATGAGGATGGTTCAGAAGTACTTTACAGAAAAATGCTCGAATTTTATCACCCAGAATTCGATAAGAACTACGTTATCCTTGCTGAAGAAGGAAACTTTAGTGACGAAGAAGAGGATATCGAGCTTATCCCAATGATTAACGTTCCCGATGAAGAAGGCGACGGCGGTAAATTCCTACCAGTGGAAACTGACGATGAATGGGACATGATCGAAGAAGTTGTAAACACACAAATGGATGATTACGACGAGTAATACCCTCCAGCTTCCAATAGAAATATTGGAAGCTATTTTTTCAGAAAGGATAAATCTATGAGTAAATACGATGATGTTAAATTTTCAAAAAATGTATCGTCTTACCTCACACTTTTTATCGTAATTATTTTAGTTGTTATTTTAATCGTCGGTATTATTTCAGCCTTTTTATATATTAGAAGTGGTTTACAACCCGTCGATGAGGATTCAACTGAAACAATTGAAATGTCCATAGAACAGGGCTATTCTGCTAGTGACATTGGGGATTTATTAGAAAGTGAAGGCATTGTTAAGAATGGTACGATGTTTGAGTTATACTTACGTTTAAATAGTATTTCTAGCTATCAAGCAGGTACATATCAAATGTCACCCGCAATGGATTTCGAGCAGATCGCTCGAACATTAGAAACCGGTACGATATATGAGGAAGTTCAGTATAGATTAACAGTTCCAGAAGGCTATACAATTGAAGAAATCGCTGGCCAGATTGAAAGCAATACACCTGCTTCAGCAGATGACTTCCTAGAACTCATGAATGATGAGGAATTTATTGATGAATTGATAAGTGAGTACCCAGAGATGCTAACGGATGAAATTAAGGAAGAAGATATTAAGTATGCACTTGAAGGGTATCTCTATCCTGCAACCTATGATATTACAACAGAAGAACCAGACTTAAAACAATTGGTGAGAAATATGCTGAATGCAACAAAAGAGAACAGTTATAACTTATATACATCGTCACCTGATTATACAATTACTTATGAAGGTGAATCGCGTACTTTAACATTCCATGAATTCTTGACGTTCTCATCATTAATTGAAGAAGAAGCGACCTCCCTTGCGGACCGTTCACGAATCGCGAGTGTATTTTTAAATCGCATGGCATCCGTTCCAACAATGCCACTACAAACAGATCCCACTGTACTTTATGCACTTGGGGAACACCAAGAAGTGGTCTTGTATGAAGATCTTGAGGTTGATGATCCTTATAACACATACATTCACAACGGCTTAACACCAGGACCTATTGCTGCACCAGGTTTAGAATCTGTTCAAAGTACATTAAATCCATCAGATACTAATTATTATTACTTCCTAGCGGATAGTGAAGGTAATAACCACTTTGCAGAAACCTATGAAGAGCATAACGAAAATAGAGAGAAATATATTGATGGAGAATAATATGCGCTTTTCAAATTAATTGAAATGTGTTATTATCTATCGTAATGGATGAACAACTGATAACTTTGTTATCAGTTGTATTTTTTGTATATGGTGATCAGATGGAACTAAAACAATATATTAGAGAATTGAATACAGAGGCTGAGATATTTATAGATATATATGACTACGCAGTTAAGCACCATGTTCCAATCATTGATGGCGATGCCTTAAATGCTGTTAAACAGTACATATCTATTAAAGGTGCAAAAAACATCTTAGAGATTGGAACGGCTATTGGCTATAGTGCTTTGCATTTTGCAAGCGTTGACGACGATATTCACGTGACAACGATCGAAAAGGACGAAGCGAGTCATAATATTGCAAATGAAAATATCAACAACAGCCCATATAAGGATAGAATTACAACGATCCTAGCCGATGCTAAAACAGTTGAACTAAATCAAAAAGATTTTGATTTTCTATTTATAGATGCATCAAAAGGAAACAATCAATTCTTTTTCGATAAATATAAGACTTATTTATCCGATGATGCGCTGATCATTGTAGACAATATTTTTATCCGTGGGCTAATCACTGAAGATGAAATTGAGAATAAAAACAAAAGAAAACTTCGTGATAAGGTTAGGGAATTCAATCAGAATATGAAAGATAGTGAGTATTCGACTTCATACTTAAATATCGGAGACGGCTTACTAGTCATTTACTAAGGGTGTGTACGCAAATGGAAAAACCGACGATAATAGGAATTGCTGGGGGTTCAGGTTCTGGTAAAACTTCAGTTACTAGAAAAATTATGGAATCACTTGAAGGACACAGCATTGTTCTTATCGAACAGGACTACTATTACAAAGATCAGAGTGAGAAGACCATGGATGAAAGATTACAAACCAACTATGACCATCCATTTGCTTTTGATAATGATCTACTGATTCAACATATCAACCAGCTGATAAATAGGGAAACGATTGATATACCGACTTATGATTATGCTAACCATACAAGAAGTACTGAAACGATAAGGGTAGAACCTAAAGAAGTAATCATCATTGAAGGTATTTTCGCCTTAGAAAATGAAACGCTTAGAGATCTTATGGATGTGAAACTTTATGTAGATACGGATTCAGATATTCGTATTTTACGTCGTTTGGCACGTGATATCAAAGAACGTGGTCGCTCACTAGATTCAGTGATCGATCAGTATTTATCAGTTGTTAGACCAATGCATCTTCAATTTATTGAGCCTACCAAACGCTTCAGTGACATTATTATTCCTGAAGGTGGGGAAAATATGGTGGCAATCGATATCATTACAACGAAGATTAGAACTTTAATCAACGAATAAAAGATTTATATTTAACGGAGGATTACGATGGAAAACAAAAAAGAATACCCAATGACACAAGAAGGTTTTGAGCAATTACAAGTTGAACTAGAGGAATTAAAAACAGTTAAAAGACCAGAAGTGGTTGAGAAAATAAAGGTTGCACGTAGTTTCGGTGACTTATCTGAGAACTCAGAGTACGACGCAGCTAAAGATGAACAAGGTTTTGTTGAAAAAGAGATTACTAAAATTGAAGAAATGATTAGACACGCTGTTATCATTGAAGATAATGGTGATAAAAACACTGTTGGTTTAGGTAATACAGTAACATTTACTGAAGTGCCTGATGGTGATAAAGAATCATATCAGATCGTTGGTAGTGCAGAAGCGGATCCGTTTGAAGGAAAAATCTCGAACGAATCTCCAATGGCACAAGCACTATTAGGTGCAAAATTAAAAGACGAAGTCGATGTACCCTTACCAAATGGTAACTCAATGAAAGTGAAAATCGTGAAAATTGACTAAGTTTACAGTCGGTATCGTAGGTGCAATGGAACCTGAAGTTGCCTTGTTAAAAACGGCGATGACAATAGAGAGAGAAGAATCGCTTATTCACACTACTGCCTATATTGGACAGTTGAATGGGCAGAATATTGTCTTAGTCCAGTCTGGGATTGGTAAGGTGAATGCGAGTATCATTACGGCATTAATGATTGAGCGCTATGATTTAGATTATTTAATAAACACTGGCGTCGCTGGTGCTTTATCAAATAAATTAGACGTAACAGATATGGTGATTTCAACAGATGTCACACATCATGATGTGGATGCAACTGCCTTCGGTTATGTATTGGGCCAAGTTCCTGGCATGCCAGAGGTTTATCATAGTGATGATCAGCTTCAAGCACTCGCCCTATCTATAATCAACAATAACGAAGAGATTAAAGGACAATGTGGTCAAGTTGTAAGTGGTGATTCATTTATCGATAGTAAAGTAGAAAAAGATAACATTCTTAGTAATTTTGCTGATGCACTTTGTGTAGATATGGAATCAAGTAGTATTGCACAAACTTGCTATCAATTTGAGACACCATTTTTAATTATGCGTTCGATGAGTGATAAAGCGGATGATAGTGCGGACATGAGTTATGATGAATTTTTAGCTCGGGCTTGTGTTCATTCTTCTGAAGTTGTAAAATCAATATTAAGAGAACTGTAATGTGGAGGTAGCTATGTTATTCTTAATGATTCTTGCAATTGTATTTACGGTTATTATTGGCTTTGTTGTTTACACAGAAACTGAAACGGAAGACCCTGAAATAATCGAGTAGTAAAATGCGCACCTTAAACTATTTAAGGTGCTTTTTTTGTGTATTATCACTAATTTGGAGAGAGCTTATGACAATTATTGAAGATAAATTTTTACCTAGCCATTTTGTGAAAAGATATGAAGATATTACTGTTGAATTTTTAAAAGCGCATAATATTAGTGCTGTCATGACGGATTTAGATAATACCTTGGTTGCTTTTGACGAAGCGGATGCAGATGATAATGTACTTAAGTGGATTCAGTCACTTGAAGCTTCCAATATCAAGTTGCTCATCTTATCAAATGGACGTCATGAGAGAGTAAAAGCATTTGCTGAACCGCATGGTATAGATTATATTGATAGTGCTAGAAAACCAATGCTTGCAAACTTTCATAAAGGCTTGAAATTATTAGGTACTAAAAAGAAAAATACTGTGATGGTCGGAGACCAGTTAATGACAGACGTACTGGGTGCAAATCGGGTTGGCATAAAAAGTGTACTCGTTATCCCTGTCAAAGAAAAAGATGGATGGGCGACCTACTTAAACCGCCGTATAGAACGTGTTATAATGAAGTACTTTAAGAAAAAGAACATGATTACCTGGGAGGATTAATTTGACAGACATAAAATGTATCGGTTGTGGCAGTGTACTCCAAACCAATGATAAGAATAAAGAAGGCTATATAACAGAGTCTGGCTTAAAGAAAGATGAACCTATTTGTCAGCGTTGTTACCGCTTAAGACATTATAATGAGGTACAAGAAGTCTCTATGGATTCTGGTGACTTCTTAACCATGTTGAATTCACTTTATGAAACAGATAGCTTAATTGTAAAGGTCATCGATGTATTTGATTTTGAGGGTAGTATTATACCATCATTTAATCGAATCGTCGGAAAAAAACAGGTCTTAGCAGTCATTAACAAAATTGACTTATTGCCAAAATCAACGAATACATCTAGATTAGTTGAACGTGCCAAAAAGATGCTTAAGGACGAAGGTATAACTGCAAATGATACGATAGCAATCAGTGCACTTAAAGGAAAACACTTAGATGAATTATTGAAAAAGATAAGTAGTATGGCACAAGGTAAGGATGTCTATATTGTCGGTACGACAAATGTTGGGAAATCTACTTTAATCAATAAACTACTAGAAGATAATACGGGCTTAAAACATGTGATCACGACAAGCAATGTTCCAGGGACTACACTTGGCATGATTGATATTCCTCTCGGTGATAATCAAACGATGTATGACACACCAGGTATTGTTGTGGATTCACAAATCTCACATTTTGTAAACGCAAGTGACTTAAAATTTGTATCTCCAACAAAAGAGATTAAATCAAAGACTTTTCAGTTGAATAGTGATCAAACTCTGTTTATCGGTAATCTTGGACGTATAGACTATACAGAAGGTGACTCAAATAGTTTTTCTGTCTACTGTAGCCAACACCTTACCGTTCACCGAACTAAAACGACAAATGCCTATGACTTTTACAGTAAGCATTTTAATGAATTGTTGGCACCCCCAACCATAGAAGAAGATTTCTTAACGTCAAATTACGACGAATATCAATTCGATTTACATGGTGCGAGTGATGTATTGATTAGTGGTCTAGCCTTTATTTCTGTAGCAAAGAAAGCGAAGGTAAGTGTTCGAGTACCTAAAGATGTAAATGTTACCGTACGACCGACCATTTTTAAAGGAGTGCAGTAAGATGAACTATGCTGTAATCGGTTATCCTATAAAACATACCATGTCACCACTTATACACCAAACAAACTTTGACGCCTTAAAAAATGAGTCGACTTATACTGCGCATGAAGTCCTAGCAGAAGACATTAAAGATATAAAAAAATGGATCATGGACAGTGAATTATCGGGCATTAATGTGACGGTGCCACATAAGGAAACCATCATGGCTCACTTAGACTATATCGATCCTAAGGCGATAAAAATTGGTGCTGTGAACACTGTTCATTATAAAGACGGTGAATTACATGGGTATAATACCGATGTAACAGGATATATAGCTGCCTTTAATGCAGCATTTGGGGAAAAAAAAGAACGTCATATCTTAATTCTCGGTGCTGGCGGTGCAGCAAAAGCAGTCCACAGAGCACATATTGATCATGGTGATATTGTTACAATTGTTGCTAGAAGACTTGAAAGTTTTGCTACGTTTAAGTCTGATGATTTTACAGGTATTGTGACAAACGATTTTACAAACCGGCATTATGATGCTGTCATTAATGCTACACCTATAGGGTTAAATCATGAAGATGTATTTGAAACAATGGGCATTGATCCATCATTTATTGATGATGATACAGTGGGTATGGATTTAATTTATAATCCGAAAACAACACCATTCATGACATATTTTAAGCACAGTATTAATGGATTAGATATGCTAGTTAATCAAGCGATGGATGCCTATAAAATTTGGACAGGGCAAACTGGTGACACTAAATCAGTAAAAGACAAATTAGAAAAATATATGGAGGAATCATAATGACATTGACAGGAAAACAAAAGCGCTACTTAAGATCACTCGCTCATCATGAAAAACCACTATTTCAAATTGGGAAAAATGGTGTGACTGAGAATTTTATTGCACAAGTGGACGATGTCATGATCAAAAGAGAATTAATTAAAATTTCTGTACTACAAAATTGTTTAGAAGATAAAGATTCTATTGCAAAAGCGCTAGAATCAGCAACCGGTGCTGAAATTGTTCAAATTATGGGAAATACTATCGTATTATATAGAGAATCTGATGAACATAAAGAGATAGAATTACCATGAAAATAGGCATTTTCGGCGGAACTTTTGATCCTGTTCACAATGGACATATCAATGCCTTTGTGGAAGCATATATTGGTCTGAATTTAGACCAGATCATTATCGTTCCGACTTATGTTTCACCTTTAAAAAATTCGGCAAATTCAAGTGATTCTGAGCGTTTAGAAATGCTTAGGCTTGCCGTTGAACCTTTCGAATTTGTTTCTATTGATACAAGTGAATTAGAACGTGCAGAAGTCACTTATACTTTTGATACTTTAAGCACTTTAAAGTCAAAATATCTTAATGATGACTTGTATTTCATTATTGGTACAGATCATTATTTAAATTTTGACAAATGGGCGCATTCAGAAGCACTCCATAATTTAGCTCAATTTGTGGTCATTAATCGTGATGATTCAAACCTTGAAATTAAATCACCATTCAAATATTTAAAAACAAATATTGTTGAAGTATCATCTACAACAATCAGAGAGCGACTTAAGACGAATACAGAAATACAACACCTTGTTAATCCAAACGTATTTAAGTTTATAAAGGAGCAGCGTATTTATGAAACGTAAGGAAGCTTTAAAAGTTTCAGAAGAAAAATTACCAAAAAAACGTTTTAAACATTGCCAAAGGGTAGCTGAAACTGCAGAAAAAATGGCAAAGATTTTTAACGCAGATAAAGATAAAGTATATCTTGCAGGTGTATTACATGATTATTCCAAGTATGATGACCTTGGCAAGATGTATCAAACTGTTCAATCTGAAGGCTTAGATCCTGAATTATTAGAGTACAAATCAGAAGTATTACATGGTCCGATTGCAGCAGTTAAAGTTAAGAATAAATTTGGTCTAGATGACCCAGATGTACTTTTAGCAATTACCCACCATACCTCTGGGGCAAAGCAGATGGGTATCATTGAAAAAATTATATTTGTTGCGGATTATATTGAGCCCGAAAGAAGTCAGCCAGGTGTAGATTTCATCAGGGATATAATTTATAAAGAAGAAAATATTGACCGAGCTGTATATCAGATTACTAAAGCAAATATGCAGCATTTACTAGAAAAAGATCAAACCATTTATTATAAAACATTAGAGTGCTTGAATTATTACAATATGGCTAAGGAGTGAAAGTATGGATAGCAATAAGCTATTAGATTTAATGGTTGAGGCCGTGGATGATAAACGTGCCCTCGACATAAAAGTTTACGATGTAAAAGATCATAGTCCTGTGACAGATTATTTTGTAATATGTCACGGTAATTCAGAACGACAAACGCAAGCAATTTCTGATGAAATCAGAGATGTCGCTTTTAAGAATAACCTTGATGTAAAAATTGAAGGCCATAAAGAAGGGCAGTGGATTCTCTGTGATGTAGGAGACGTGATTGTTCACGTATTTATAAAAACTCAAAGAGAATACTACAATTTAGAACGTTTATTCAAGGATGCTGGTGATGACCTTGGACGTGCCTAAATACGAAAATTTTTCTAAAGTTTACGACTTATTTAATGATGAGATGCCATATAACTTATGGCTCGATGTCATTAAATACTACGGTGAAAATGTAAACTCAATTTTAGACATAGGCTCAGGTACGGGGACTGTTTTAAATGCATTAAAAGTACCAAGGAAAGTTGGTATCGATAATTCATTAACAATGGTGGAAATTGCTAGAGAAAATGATCCAACATCCGAGTATTTTTGTGACGATATGACTCAATTCGACTTGAGTGAATCCTTTGATATGATCATAGCAACAGCAGATGTACTCAATTATGCAAAAGATGTAACAGCCTTTGGTAATGTACTTCAAAATGCATACAAACATTTGAACAAAGACGGCGTCTTTATCTTTGATGTTCATACAGAATATAAGATGAAAACAGATTTTAACTATGAACTGTATTCTGATTCTAACGATGATGTATTCTATACTTGGCAGACGATACCGGGTGAAGCGGAACTCAGTGTCTGGCATGAATTGACATTTTTCATCAAAGTTCAAAATGATCTCTATGAAAAATTTGAAGAAACACATTATCAACAAACTTATAAGCATAGTGACATATTACAGTTAGCTAATGAGGCCGGCTTTACAATCCATCACTCTTTTAGTGATTTTGATATTGATAATCCATTAACAGAAGTAGCTGAAAGGAATTTCTATATTCTAAAACGACTCTAGGTAAATTAAATAACTTGTCCGATAAAAAGTAAATCCATCTTTTTTTAATATATATAGTATGAGAGCTATTTTAAGGAGGAGATGGATTGGAACTCAAAACCTTTTTCGAACAGTATAAATTTTACCTTGCTGGTGGGGGATTATTCATTGGTTTGGTCATTGTTCTTTTTATCTTTATGAAAGAAGACACTGTCGCTATTGAGGATATCTCTATGAACGTCAGTGAAGATATTGAGGGCAGTGAAGTAGATGCTAAAGAAGCTGACCTAGAAAACATAGAGACGACGGTGTACGTTGAAGTGAAGGGTGCAGTTAACTCACCAGGTGTCTATGAACTTCCAGTTGATGCTAGGGTAAAGAATGCCCTAGATATCGCAAATGTTTCTGAAAATGCAGATCTACTCACCGTTAATCAGTCTAAAAAGCTAACTGATGAAATGGTCATTTATATCCCATTCAAGGGTGAAATTAATCATGAGGAAATCAAACATGCCATGACTGTACCAAGCGCGGAAGAGACGAGTGAGGCAAAAGTTAACATCAATACAGCAAGTTTGGATGAATTGATGACCTTAAACGGTATAGGTCAGAAAAAAGCACAAACGATTATAGAATACCGTGAAGAGACGGGGGTCTTTATGAAATTGGAAGATATAAAGAACATTCCAGGTATTGGTGATAAGACGTTTCTAACTTTAGAACCACATATTACAATAGAATGAGGTGCTTTATGAGAATAAATTGGCATGAATATTTTATGGCCCAAGCAATGTTATTATCCCTTCGTTCAACTTGTCAGAGATTAAGTGTAGGTGCAACGATTGTCAAAGACAATCGCATTATAGCAGGCGGCTATAATGGTTCGGTTTCAGGTGAAGTTCACTGTATAGATGAAGGATGTTATGTAGAGGATGGTCATTGTATACGTACCATCCATGCTGAAATAAATGGACTGCTCCAATGCTCAAAATTTGGTGTCTCAACTGAAGGTGCATCAGTGTATGTGACACATTTCCCATGTGTGCATTGTACAAAATCATTAATTCAGGCAGGTATCAGTAACATTTATTATCTGGAAAATTATAAAAACCATCCTTATGCGATAGAGTTATTAGAAAAGAATAATATAAACTATGAACTGATAGAAACAGACACGGAAAAAGTAAAAGCTTATTTCGAAGCCTTGTAATGGTCTTACTATACATATTCTTAGCTGTTGTCATTGGTTATATCTTTTTAGAAAGCCCATTTTTGGGCTTCTTTTTTTATGCAATTTTAATGTGGAGTAGTCGAGTGAATAGATTCTCCTTAAAATTTTTAAGTTTCCTGTCAATAGTCATTATTGTTGTTATCTTGTTAATTAATCAGCTAGACGTGACGTTAGAAGAAAAGAGAATTGATTACTTGCACATCATAGACTACAAATATTATAAAGATAGTATTCACTACATAGTAGAAAATAACAATGAAACATATGAACTATATATTGAAGAAGGTCTAGATATAATACCACTTGGTTCTAAGTGTACAGGGAGTTTTAATACTAGTATTCCTGAAGAACAAAGAAATTTTGTAAAGAAGGATAGTCGAACATCTTTAATTTTAAATGAGTTAAGTGGACGAATTTATTTAGACAATTTATCTGGTGTAGAGTGTAAGGAAGCGGATCTCAACTTAAAAACAAAAATAAATCAAATTAGATTTATTTATTTGAGTAAGGTTTTGAATATTACTGAATACGACTATAAATTTGACATGCTCACATTGGCAGTTGGAAATAAGTCTTACATAACATCTGAATTTTTTGATGCTTTACAAAAGTTAGGTATATATCACCTTTATGTTATATCGGGGACGCATGTGGCTTTTTTAAGTGCTTTTATATATGGTGCATTGAAAATGATCAGAACACCAGTGCACTACATTAAAATTATATTGATTATCGTCTTACTATGCTTCTTCTTAATTAATTTTTTCAGTCCGAGTGTCCTAAGAGCTGTTTTTATGGGTGTATGCCTTTTGGTTTGCTCCTTCTTCGATAAAAAACCTTATATGACGATAATTTCATTAAGTGCCTTGGTTCAAGTACTTATAAATCCGTCAGTAATGTACCATGCAGGATTTCAGTTATCATATGTAACCACTTATTTTATTCTTTTAACTCGGCCACTGTTCATGCAGTTTTCAAGTATTGGTCAACTTGTCATTATTACAGTTATATGTGAATTATCCACGATTGTTATTGTACTGCTACATTTTAATGAAATAAGTTTAAGTGGCTTAATATTAAATATTATTTTTGTGCCGTTCTTTTCTTTTATTATTTTCCCTAGTGTACTCATCTTTAATTTTTTAAGCTTTATACATCTACCTGTATTTATGGACGAAATTTACAATTTTACTTTCAGCTGTATTAAGCGTTTGATTGGTTTTCTAAGCCATAGTTTTAAACATAGAATGCCAATTAAAAATTTACATCCTCTAAGTACGCTAGTCCTCTTTATCTTAAGTTATGGTTTGATTATTTTCACTTTAAAAAAATCGTATTTTAAAATATTTACTGCTACTGTAATGATGACGATTGTCTTATATACAAATCATCAAAATTTTACACAAAATTACACACTTACCATGGTAGACGTTGGACAAGGGGATGCCTTTATAATTGAGGATCATAGAGCAAATAAGACAATTTTAATTGATACTGGAGGGCAATTCTTACATAACAAACAAGTAATTCCCTTAAGTGAAAAAACAGTACTACCTTATTTAAAAGAACAAGGTATTGATCAACTTGATTTGATTGTAGTCAGTCATTTAGATATTGATCACAGCGGTGAATTGTTAAATATTTTATCTAAGATAGATTCAACAAATATCCTTATGAATACTAATGATGAGAAGTTTGAGGAGTGGTCGAGTAGTATCCCTAAAGAATACCTAAGTAAAATAATAGATAGTCGAAATATAGAGGATTTTATGGTGGGTACGATATACATTCAACATCTGTATAGTATGGATGTGCTTGATGATTCAAATAACCAATCCGTCGTGTTGAAAGTGACCTTAGATCAGTTTAAAGTACTGTTTACTGGTGACATAGGAATTGAACGTGAAGCAGATTTGGTTGGTAAATATAATTTAGAAAGTGACATATTAAAAGTCGGACATCACGGTAGTGATACTTCGTCATCTTTAGATTTTATAGAGGCAGTAGAGCCAGATATCGCACTCATTTCAGCTGGTGTTAATAATCGTTATGGTCATCCGCATAATAGCGTGATAGATAATTTAGAAGGCATAAGAACTTATTTAACAGCTGATAGCGGTATGGTGAAGTTCAGCATTAAAGATGGTACAATATGTACTCATGAAAAATTAACTCAACGACAGTCTTGCTTACAAAAAGACATAAAAAAAGAGCCAGTTAATGGCTCTAAATAAACTTAGCTTAACCCGCTATAATAGCGAAAATTTGAGGAATGATGTAGATTACAGCAAAACCAATAAATCCTACGATAAAAGCGAGGCCTGAATCAATGACATCATTATTTTTAGATTGTACATTTTTTTCGAATTTATTCATGTAATTACCCCCTAAACACTTACCTATAGTATAGGATAAATTAAAGAAAAAAGCTATAATATATTTATAAATTTAAAGGAGCCTTATAAATGGAATTGCTACAATTAATGTACGGCACCAATATCATACGGATTGAAGATGAGGTTAAAAAAATCGCTAAAAGTTATGCAGGTGACTTAGATGACTTCAATTTCAC
This sequence comes from Jeotgalicoccus huakuii, assembly GCF_036665975.1. Taxonomy (NCBI): domain Bacteria; kingdom Bacillati; phylum Bacillota; class Bacilli; order Caryophanales; family Staphylococcaceae; genus Jeotgalicoccus; species Jeotgalicoccus huakuii. The sequence goes on from NZ_JAVIYN010000023.1 coordinate 22,948, forward strand.
TCGTTTGAATCTAAAAGAAACATCTATTGAAACGGTTGTAGAAGAGGCTCAAACCTTACCATTTTTGACAGATAGAAAAGTGTTGGTCATTGAGGATGCGCTTATATTTACTGCAAACAAGAATACAGGTTCTGTCAATCATAATATCGACTTGTTACTTGATTATTTAACAAAAAAGAATGATGATACAATGATTCTTTTTACTGTGTACACAGAGAAGCTTGATAACCGAAAAAAACTAACGAAAGTCTTAAAGGAAAAAGGTAAGGTCACTGAAATTAATGAAATGACTGAACGTGAGCTTTCTTTATATGTTGAAAGTGTCCTTAACCAAGAAAACATTGAGATACATAGTGAGGCATTGGAACTGCTTTTAGAAAGAACGAGCTATAAATATGAAAATGTTCATAATGAACTTTCAAAACTGTTGCTTTATACAGATGGTGACATTACTTTAGAGGATGTTAAAGAAGTTGTTAGTATTTCCCTTGAACAAAATGTATTTTTACTGACAGAATTTATCTTGAAAAATGAAAAGGAAAAAGCAGTACAACTTGGACGCGAACTCATACTTCAAAAAGAAGAGCCGATGAAATTGTTACATCTAATCATAGGACAGTTCCGTTTGTTTTACCAAGTGAAGATTTTAAATCAACAGGGTTATCAAGAGGACAATATCGCCAAAGCATTAAAAGTGCATCCCTACAGGGTGAAGTTGGCGCTTAGACACGTTAGAAAATTCCCTTTAGAAAATCTCTTATCTAAGATGATGCTATGCCGAGATATTGACTATAAATTTAAGTCATCGTATTTAGATCGGAATACTTTATTTGAATTATTTATATTAGAAATTTAGGTAAAATAAAAAAACCTTCTTAATGATAAGAAGGTTTTGTGCTTATTTAGCCATTAATTGAGATTTTACACGGTTAGCTTTGTTTGCATGAATGTGATTGTTTTTCACAGCTTTATCAATAAGTTTTACAGCTTGTGATACTAAAGCGTCTGTGTTTTCAGCATTTTCAGCTTTAGCTGTTTCAGCACGTTTTACAGCAGTACGCATTGCATTTTTTTGTGCAATGTTTGCTTCTTGTGCTGATTGGTTCGTTTTCACACGTTTGATAGCTGATTTAATATTAGGCATAATGTCACCTCCGACATAAAGTTGTACAACTTTTATTGCAACACAAGATATTTTACCAAATATACGATGCTTATGCAATAATCAATCCGAAATGAATTGAAGTTAATGTGCAGCATTGATATAATTATAGCATTGCAAACACGAGGAAAGTTGGATTTTTATATGGATAAACAGGAACGGTTAAAAAGACAAAAGAATATAAGGAACTTTTCAATCATCGCTCACATTGACCATGGTAAATCATCACTTGCTGATAGATTATTAGAAAATACTAAAAGTGTTGATGCGAGAGATATGAAATCACAACTTCTTGATTCTATGGATCTTGAAAGAGAACGCGGTATTACCATTAAACTTAACGCAGTACGTTTAAAGTATACAGCTAAAGACGGAGAAGAGTATACCTTTCATTTAATCGATACGCCGGGTCACGTCGATTTTACATATGAGGTTTCTCGTTCATTGGCAGCATGTGAAGGGGCAATCTTAGTTGTCGATGCAGCTCAAGGAATTGAGGCACAGACATTAGCTAACGTATACTTGGCTTTAGACAACGATTTAGAACTCATTCCTGTTGTCAATAAAGTCGATCTACCTGCAGCTGAACCTGATAGAGTTGCAGAAGAGATCGAAGATGTAATCGGCTTACCTCAAGAAGACTCTATCTATGCCTCAGCAAAGGCAAATATAGGTATCGAGGAAATATTAGAGCGTATTGTAGATGCTGTGCCTGCACCGGACGGTGATATCGATGCACCGCTTAAGGCGCTTATCTTTGATTCTTCCTTTGATGCCTATAGAGGTGTAATTTCTTCCATTCGAATTATGGAAGGTTCGGTCAAAGCAGGGGATAAGATCCGTATGATGGCGAGTGGTAAGGAATTTGAAGTGACAGAAGTCGGCATTAATACACCAAAGCAATTACCTGTTGATGATCTATCTGCAGGTGATGTGGGCTATATCATCGCGTCGATTAAAAAAGTTGGGGATTCTTTAGTAGGTGATACAATTACGAATGCAGATAACCCTGCAACTGAACCCCTACAAGGATATAAGAAGATGAATCCGATGGTATATTGTGGTATGTATCCGATTGATTCCAATAAGTACAATGACCTAAGAGAAGCATTGGAGAAACTTGAATTGAATGACTCATCATTACAATATGAGCCGGAAACATCTCAGGCGCTAGGTTTTGGTTTTCGTACTGGTTTCTTAGGCTTACTTCATATGGAGATTGTTCAAGAACGAATTGAGAGAGAATTTGGTATTGAATTGATTGCTACAGCGCCTTCTGTTATTTACAGTGTCGAAATGACTGACTGTGAAGTTATCAATGTCGACAACCCTGCACAAATGCCAGATCCACAAAAAGTGACCAAGATTGAAGAACCCTATGTCAAGGCACAAATTATGGTGCCGAACGATTTCGTAGGATCAGTCATGGAGTTATGTCAAAAGAAACGTGGAAACTTTTTAACGATGGATTACTTAGATGATGTGCGTGTAAATATAATCTACGAAATTCCTTTATCGGAAATTGTATTCGACTTCTTTGATCAATTAAAATCGAATACTAAAGGTTATGCTTCATTAGATTACGATTTAATTGGATATAAAGAGTCTAAATTGGTTAAGATGGATATCTTATTAAATTCTCAAAAAGTCGATGCACTTAGCTTTATTGTCCATAAAGATTTTGCTTATGATAGAGGTAAGGCAATCGTAGAGAAATTAAAAAATATCATTCCAAGACAGCAATTTGAGGTACCAATTCAGGCTGCAATTGGACAAAAGATTGTCTCTAGAACTAACATTAAATCTATGGGTAAAAATGTCCTATCTAAATGTTATGGTGGGGATATTACCCGTAAGAAGAAATTGTTAGAGAAACAAAAAGAAGGTAAGAAGAAAATGAAAGCCGTGGGTAATGTTGAAATCCCACAAGAAGCTTTCTTAGCCGTCTTAAAAATGGATGACGAATAAATTAATCAGAACAAAGGAGAAATCGACGGATTTCTCCTTTAGTTTTAGGAGGACGCATATGGATAGCATGTATATCCACATTCCTTTTTGTAATCGCATATGTACTTATTGTGATTTTAATAAGGTACTAATTAAAAATCAGCCTGTTGATGAATATATAGATGCATTAATTTTAGAGTTGAAAACTTATGGCAAGTTAACTTTAAAAACAATCTATGTTGGTGGCGGTACACCGACCGCTCTAAATGAAACTCAGTTAGATAGACTACTCAGCTTTGTTACTGAACAGTTTACTGTGACAGAGGAATTTACATTTGAAGCTAATCCAGATGAGCTGACGAGTACTAAGTTAGATATATTAAAAAATTACGGTGTCAACAGAGTTAGTCTCGGTGTGCAGACCTTTAATAATGAATTATTGAAAGTACTTGGACGTACACATAGCTTTGACGATATCTTTCAAAGTATAAATCACCTAGAGAAAATTGGACTATCTAATTATTCTTTAGATTTAATGTACAATCTACCTGGGGAGACATTTGAAGATATCGATATGAGTTTAAAGTATGTAAAAGAACTGAAACCTAAACATATTTCATGGTATTCATTGATCATTGAACCACATACAGTGTTCTATAACAAAATTAGGCAAGGTAAGATGTCCATTGCAGGAAGTTTAGAAGAGGGCGAAAAATATAATAAGGTGATAAATGATTTAGCTGCACTCGGTTATCCACAATATGAGATCTCTAATTTTGCAACTTTAGAGCATGAGTCGACCCATAATAAGACTTACTGGTTAAATGAACCATATATTGGCGCAGGAGCTGGTAGCCACGGCTACACTGGTGAGTATAGATATTACAACATTAAGCCTGTCCCACACTATATAAAAAGCATGAATGAAACAGGTTCTGTAGTTAAAGAAAAATTAGATCTTTCTTTAAATGATAAGTATGAAGAAGAAATGTTCTTAGGCCTTCGGTTAAATAAAGGTGTTAGCGAAAAAAGATTTATTGAAAAGTACGGTTTGACTATAGAGGATGTTTACGGGCCAACAATAGATAAGTTGAAGTCCAAACAGTTGATTATTCAAAGTCGTGGATTTGTAAGTTTAACTGAGTCAGGACGTATGATTGGTAATGATGTATTCGCTGAATTCTTGCTCTAAAAAAGAAGAAACGTTTACCCTTGACATACTTTGACCTATTTGATAAATTATTATTAGCACTTAAGAGAGAAGAGTGCTAATGAGGTGATTACTTGCTAACGAACAGGCAGCAAATCATTTTGAAATTTATCGTAGATGATTTCTTGGATGTAATGACACCTATTAGTTCAAAGTATTTATTAGACAAATACAAATTTGATGTATCGAGTGCAACAATAAGAAATGAAATGGCAGCACTTGAAAGAGCAGGATTTTTACTAAAGGCTCACACGTCTTCGGGACGAATGCCATCGAGAAAAGCTTTGAAATTCTACATCGAAGAACAAAAAGCTATGATTAAGGCATCACCGCCACAGACAATAGAAATTGTCAGTTCGGTGGATGATATTGAGGCTTTTACACAGACGCTTGCAACATCTATAAGTAAAGAAACAGGCTATTTAACTCAAGTATCAGCAAGTTCTGATGATGAAAAGGTAAAAGGTATGTACATCACACCTCTAACCGACAGTGCGGGTATTGCGATTATCGTCTTGAATACAGGGAGTGTAAAACAGCTTCCAGTAAGGACGGGAAAACATGTTTCAGTTGACGATTTATCAAAACTGAGTAATCTATTTTCTAGTTTACTTAAAGATAAGCGTTTAGATGATTCATTGTTTATTTTAAATGAGCATACAGTTGTACCGCATGAAATCCGAAATTTATATGATCAGTTGACTGCACAAATCGCTGCTGCTGTAGAACAGCCAAAGCGTACAGTCGGCTATGCAGGTTTTAACTATCTCTTGAGTGATATGAAAGATGAAGTAGAGACCTTAGAACATATTTACGAGGATATTGAGTCAGAATCATTGCAACAAACTGTAGAAAAGTTATCATCTAATGATGTAAGTATTTATTTTGGTGATGAGTTGGATGATAGTTACAAGGCTGTTTCAGTCATTACAACTAATTTTGAGCATCAAGGACTGAGTGGTAATTTGATGGTGATTGGCCCGGAATTAATGGGGTACAAGCACGTCATTAACTTACTTCACTCATTTAAAAAAGGAGTGTAGACTTTGACAGAAGAGAAGAAGGATGTCACTTCAGAAGAACTTGACACGGAGACAGTTGATTCTGCTAAGGAAGAATCGGTAGAGGTTTCCACTGAAACTGATGATAATACAACAGAAGCTGTCTCGAATGAATCTGAAGAAGAAAAACAAGAAAATGTAATTGCTGAACTTAAAAATGAAGTTGAAGCAACTGAAAACAAGTATTTAAAACTTTATGCGGAATTTGAAAACTACAAACGCCGTACTAGGCAAGAAGCTGAGATTAACAACAAATATAAAGATCAAAAATTTGCTGAAAATCTCTTGCCGGTCATTGATAACCTAGAACGTGCACTCAGCATCGAAGGCGATACTGAGAGTTTTGAAGCTTTAAATAAGGGTGTTGAAATGGTCTATAATAACTTATTAGACACATTAAAAAACCATGATATTAAAGCAATTGAAGCACTAGATCAGCCATTTGATCCTAATTTCCATCAAGCAGTGATGACAGAAGCTGTGGAAGGTAAGGATGCTGGTTTAGTCGTAGAAGAATTCCAAAAAGGATATATTTTAAAAGACCGTGTCATTCGACCTACAATGGTCAAAGTTAGCGAGTAATAATATTTAATATAATGGAGGCTATATAATTATGAGTAAAGTAATTGGAATAGACTTAGGAACAACAAACTCAGTAGTATCAGTATTAGAAGGTGGAGAACCAAAAGTAATTCAAAACGCTGAAGGTAACCGTACAACGCCTTCTGTTGTATCATTTAAAAATGGTGAAAGACAAGTTGGTGAAGTCGCTAAACGTCAGGCGATTACAAACCCTAACACAATCTTGTCAATTAAAAGACACATGGGTACTGAGCATGTAGAGAAAATTGAAGACAAAGAATATACACCTCAAGAGATTTCAGCAATGATCTTACAAAACTTAAAAGAAACAGCTGAAAGTTACCTTGGTGAAAAAGTAAGTAAAGCGGTTGTTACAGTACCTGCTTACTTCAACGACTCAGAACGCCAAGCGACTAAAGATGCTGGTAGAATTGCTGGTTTAGAAGTAGAACGTATCATTAACGAACCAACAGCAGCAGCACTTGCATATGGTTTAGATAAGACTGAAAAAGAAGAAAACATTCTCGTATTTGACCTTGGTGGTGGTACATTCGACGTTTCAATTCTTGAACTTGGTGACGGTGTATTTGATGTACTAGCTACAGCAGGAGATAACAGATTAGGTGGGGACGACTTTGATGACATCATCATTGACTACCTAGTAGATTCATTTAAACAAGAAAATGGTATTGACTTATCTAAAGATAAGATGGCAATGCAACGTCTTAAAGATGCTGCAGAAAAAGCGAAAAAAGACTTATCAGGTGTATCTTCAACTCAAGTATCATTACCATTTATTTCTGCTGGAGAAGCAGGTCCTTTACACTTAGAAACAACATTAACACGTGCGAAATTCGATGAGTTAACTCACAAACTTGTTGAAAAAACAATGGGCCCTGTACGTCAAGCACTTAAAGATGCAGGCGTTTCTAAATCAGAAATTGATGAAATTATCTTAGTTGGTGGTTCAACACGTATTCCAGCAGTTCAAGATGCAATCACTAAGGAATTAGGTAAAGAACCTAACCGCAGTGTAAACCCTGACGAAGTTGTCGCTATGGGTGCTGCAGTACAAGGTGGGGTACTAACAGGTGATGTACAAGATGTTGTACTACTTGATGTCACACCACTATCATTAGGTATCGAAACTATGGGTAACGTATCTACAGTACTCATTGAAAGAAATACAACAATCCCAACAAGTAAATCACAAGTATTCTCAACGGCAGCGGATAACCAACCAGCAGTTGATATTCACGTCGTGCAAGGTGAAAGACCAATGGCGAGCGATAACAAGACACTAGGTCGCTTCCAATTGACAGATATTCCACCAGCTCCAAAAGGTCAACCTCAAATCGAAGTTACATTCGATATCGATAAAAATGGTATAGTGAATGTTACAGCGACAGACAAAGGTACTGGTAAGGAACAAAAAATCACTATCGAATCAAGCTCTAACTTAACAGATGACGATATCGATAGAATGGTTAAAGAAGCTGAAGAAAATGCAGATGCTGATAAAGCTAAGAAAGAAGAAGCAGACCTTAGAAACGAAGCAGACCAAATGATTTTCTCTGCTGACAAGAGCATTGAAGATCTTGGTGAACAAGTTGAAGAATCAGAAAAAGAACAAATTAACACTGCTAAAGACGACTTGAAAACTGCTCTAGAAGGTTCAGATTTAGACGCAATCAAAGAGAAAAAAGAAGCGTTAGAACAAGCTTTACACGCAATCACAACAAAACTTTATGAACAAATGGCACAAGAGCAACAAGCAAATGCAGAAGGTGCTGAAGGTTCAGGAGAACAAAATTCAGACGATGATGTTATCGATGCTGCCTACAAAGAAGTAGACGACGAAGACGATAAGAAATAATATAGTTGACCAAAAAAAGTCAAAGCCAATGTGTTTGGCTTTGACTTTTTAAATGGTATTATATTGACTGTTGGAGGGAAAAATTGTGGCTAAAAGAGACTATTATGAAATATTAGGCTTAGATAAAAATGCAAGTCAGGATGAAATTAAAAAAGCATATCGTAAGCTATCAAAGAAATATCACCCGGATATGAAAGAAGGCTCTGAAGAAAAGTTTAAAGAGGTTTCAGAAGCTTATGAAGTACTGTCTGATGATAATAAACGCGCGCAGTATGACCGCTTTGGTCATGAAGGTATGAATTCACAAGGCGGCTTTGGCGGCGGCGGATTCAGTGGTGGCTTCGGTGGCTTCGAAGACATCTTTTCTTCATTCTTTGGTGGTGGTGCACGCCGTGATCCTAATGCACCACGTAAGGGTGACGACCTGCAGTACACAATGACGATCACTTTTGAAGAAGCAGTCTTTGGTGCAACGAAGACTGTTACAATCAAAAAAGATGTAACATGTGATGTGTGTCATGGTGATGGTACAAAACCTGGTACTTCTAAATCGACATGTAAAACATGTTCAGGATCAGGTCATGTGTCTGTAGAACAAAACACACCATTCGGCCGTGTTCAAACACAAAGAGAATGTCCAACTTGTGCAGGTACAGGTCAAGAAATCGAACATCCATGTGACAACTGTAACGGTCATGGTACAGTAAGTAAGAATGTTGATATTGAAGTGAAAATTCCTGAGGGTATTGATAACGGACAACAAATCCGCCTTTCTGGTGAAGGTGAACCAGGTATTAATGGTGGACCACAAGGTGACTTATATATTGTCTTTAGAGTTAAACAAGATAAGAAATTCACGCGTGATGGCGATGACATTCATTACGAACTAAAAATTTCATTTGCTCAAGCAGCCTTAGGTGACGAGTTGAAAGTTCCGACAATCAATTCATCTGTGATGTTAACGATTCCTGCAGGTACACAATCAGGTAGACGCTTTAGATTAAAAGAAAAAGGTGTTAAAAATGTTCAAGGGTTTGGTTATGGCGACCAATTCGTAACAGTAACTGTGGTGACACCTACAAAACTCTCTGAAGAAGAAAGAGATATTTTTAAAGAGTTAGCAAAAGTAAATGGTGAAGATATCAACGAGCAACAAGAAAACATTTTCGATAAAACAAAACGATTTTTCAAAGGTGAGTAAATGATGAAATGGCATGAGATCACAATTGGTACCAAAAAAGAAAATGAAGAGACACTTACTATGTTTTTAAATACAATAGCCAAGGGTGTTTCTATTGAATATGCTCTAGATATACTACGTGAAGGTGTAACTGATTTTGACGATAAATTCCGTCTAGATCCAAACGATTATCCAGAAAGTGATATAACTATTACAGTATATTTTGATGAGACCATAGATATTAATGGTAAATTAGAAGAAATAAATTCCTTCATAGCCACTGGCTCATTAGTCGACAAGGAAAATATCACAATCAATCATACAATCATCAATGAAGCTGACTGGGAAAATGAATGGAAGAAACACTTTCATAACTTTAAAGTAGGTAAAAACTTCTTTATCATACCATCATGGGAATTTGATGACGTGAATATCCAGAGTGAGGATAAGGTCATTAAAATCGATCCTGGTATGGCCTTTGGTACTGGTGACCATGCAACAACTAGCCTGTGTCTAACTTTGATGGAAGATGTAGTGAAAAAAGGCGATGATGTCATTGACGTTGGTACAGGTTCTGGGATTTTATCCATCGGGGCACATCTTTTAGGTGCTAAGAATATTAAAGCAACTGACATTGATGATTTGTCTTTACAAGTGTCAAAGGAGAACTTTGAGCTTAATCAATGCAGTGATGCAATCAAAGTCGAAAGTGCAGACTTATTGACTACTGAAAATGGTAAATACGATGTTGTGGTTGCAAATATCTTAGCGCATATCATCGATGTGATGATAGAAGATGCTTATAATACCTTAAAAGAGACCGGCAGCTTTATTGCTTCTGGTATTATTACAGAAAAGAGAGATAGTATTGTTCAGCATATGGAGCGAGTTGGCTTTAATATTGAAGATGTCTTAGAACAAGATGGCTGGGTGGCAATACTTGCGAAAAAGGTGAAATAATGCAACGTTATTTTATTGAAATAGAAGTTTCTGTAGGTGGAGTTTATGAGATGGATTCCTCACATCACCATCACATTAGAAATGTCATGCGTTCCAATGTAGATGATACGTTCACTGTTGTAGATTGTACAAACACCGCTTATTTAGTTCAGTTGACATCAATCGAACCGCTTGAATATAAAGTGTTGGAACAATTGACAAGTGATGTGGAATTACCTGTTCAAATCACTGTGTTTAGTCCACTTTTAAAAGGTGATAAGATGGATACTGTCTTACAAAAATCTACTGAGCTAGGTGCCTCTGATTTTGTCTTATACAAGGCAGATAGAAGTGTCGTTAAGCTAGACCAAAAGAAGGAAAAGAGTCGCTTAGAACGGTTTGAAAAAATTGTTAGAGAGGCTGCAGAGCAGAGTAAAAGAACGGTTATTCCTCAAGTATCTTTTGATAATCGTTTAAAAACAATTGATTTTTCTTCTTATGATTTGGTACTTTTCGCTTATGAGGATTACAATATTTCTGGGATGCCAATCACTTCTGTCTTAGAGCATTCAAATGCCAAAACTATTGCATTCATCTTTGGTCCTGAGGGTGGTTTTACATCTAAAGAGGTCGAAATATTTAAGAATGATTCAAACGTCAGCTTAGGCCATAGAATATTGAGAGCTGAAACAGCACCGTTGTATGCATTATCTGTAATTGGTAGCTATTTCGAATAAAGAAAATGTGCTATTATTATTATGCTCGAAATTAATTATTAGGAGTGTCCTTATGAACATTGCAAAGTATATTGATCACACTTTACTAAGTCCATCTGCGACTAAGGAAGAAATCTTAAACTTATCTAAGGAAGCTGATGAGTATGGTTTCTTTAGTGTATGCATTCAACCTTCATGGGTGAGTACAGCAAGTGAAGCATTAAAAGACAGTGAAGTAAAAGTTTGTACTGTCATCGGTTTCCCGCATGGTGCCACAAGCTCAGAAACAAAAGCTTTTGAGACGCGTAATGCGATTGAAAATGGTGCAGACGAAGTCGACATGGTCATCAACATCGGTCAACTTAAAGATGGTAATGAAGAATATGTTAGAGCAGATATTAAAAGTGTAGTTGATGCTGCGAACAATGATGCTTTAGTTAAAGTTATTATTGAATCTGCCTTACTTACTGAAGATGAAATCGTGACTGCATCTAAATTAAGTAAAGAAGCAGGGGCGGACTTCGTTAAGACTTCTACAGGATTTAATGGCAGTGGCGCAAGCGTTGAAGCAGTTACATTGATGCGCTTAACTGTCGGTGAAGAGATGGGTGTTAAAGCAAGTGGCGGCGTACGCTCACTTGAAGATGCCGAGAAAATGATTGAAGTTGGTGCAACTAGAATCGGTGCATCTAGTGGTATAGCGATTGTTAATGGTGCAGTTTCAGATAATGATTATTAATTAAATATTGACTGAAACAATCACAATATATTATAATACTAAAGTACATAGTATCTACTATGTGAATTAGCCTTTTGCATTATCGGAGGGAGGGAAAACACATGTCAAAAACTGTTGTTAAACAGAACGAACCACTAGAAGATGCTTTACGACGTTTTAAGCGTACAGTTTCTAAAAGCGGTACTCTACAAGAAGCACGTAAAAGAGAGCATTACGAAAAACCTAGTGTAAGACGTAAGAAAAAATCTGAAGCTGCGCGTAAGCGTAAGTTCAAGTAATATCACTCTTCCCTCTGATAAGTGATATATAAA
>NZ_JAVIYN010000024.1:0-31574 GCF_036665975.1 Jeotgalicoccus huakuii
GCAGTTAAAGGGTTTTAGTGTTTTATATAGTTATTCCCACTCAATCGTCGCTGGTGGCTTACTTGTAATATCATAAACGACACGGTTGATGTGTCTGACTTCATTGACTAAACGTTTTGATAATCTTTCTAAAACATCCCAATCAATTTTTGCAAATTCACTTGTCATACCATCGATGCTCGTTACTGCTCTGACACCGATTGTGTAATCATAAGTTCTATAATCGCCAGTGACACCAACTGATCTGATATTCGGTAATACTGTGAAGTACTGCCAAATATCTCTTTCGAGTCCGGCCTTAGCGATCTCATCTCTTAAGATCCAATCACTTTCTCTAACGATTTCAAGTTTTTCTTCAGTAATTTCACCTAAGACTCTAATACCTAATCCTGGTCCTGGGAATGGTTGTCGCCATACTAAGTGTTCTGGAATTCCAAGTTCAATCCCTAACTCACGGACTTCGTCTTTAAAGAGCGTATTTAGTGGTTCAATTAATTCAAACTGCATATCTTCAGGTAGTCCACCTACATTGTGGTGGGATTTGATTGTCTTCGCAGTTTCTGTACCTGATTCAATAATATCTGTATATAGTGTACCTTGTGCTAGGAAGTCGATACCTTTAAGTTTAGATGCTTCATCATCAAAGACATAAATGAATTCATTACCAATAATCTTACGTTTTTCTTCAGGGTCTGACACCCCTTCAAGTTTGGATAGGAAACGGTCTTTCGCATCGACTTTGATGATGTTCATGTTGAAGCCTTCACCAAATTGTTCCATTACCATATCCGCTTCACCTTTACGTAAGAGACCATGGTCTACAAAGATACATGTCAGTTGGTCACCGATCGCTCTATGAATCAGCACTGCTGTAACGGATGAGTCTACACCACCACTCATGGCACACAGAACTTGTTTGTCGCCAACTTGTTCGCGGATTTTCTCCACTTCAATGTCAATAAAGTTATCCATCGTCCACTGTCCATGGCAACCACAAATATTACGGATAAAGTTTTCAATAAACTTATTCCCATTTTCAGTATGTCTGGATTCCGGATGGAACTGCACACCATAAAACGGTTTTTCATTGTGTTTAACTGCTGCTGTTGGGCATAGTACTGTCTCAGCAATTGCTGTAAAACCATCACCTAGACGTATCACTTTGTCTCCGTGACTCATCAGTACTTGTTCGATTGTGTTCCAACCTTCAAAAATATCAATTTCATTATTTAAGCGCATCTCAGTTTGACCAGATTCTTTTTCATTTGAATCTACCACTTCTCCGCCGTTCATCTGCATCATCAGTTGCATACCATAGCAAATACCAAGTACTGGCACACCTAATTCAAATACACCTGGATCTACAGTAAAGGCGTCATCCGCATACACTGAACGTGGTCCACCGGAAAGAATAATCCCTTTTGGATCGAGTTCTTTAATTTCTTCAATCGTGATGCTTGGATTATGCAATTCACTATACACACCAAGGTCACGAATGCGGCGGGTAATCAGTTGGTTATACTGACTACCGTAATCAATTACTAATATAAGTTCTTGTTCTTTTCCCATTTCCATAAGCGAATTACTCCTTAGTTATCTACTGTAGTTTGGTGCTTCTTTAGTCACTTGTACATTGTGTGGATGACTTTCAATTAAGCCAGCTGCTGTAATCTTCACAAATTGACTTTGTTCTCTAAGTGCCTCTAAGTTCTTACTACCAGTATAACCCATACCTGAACGGAGACCACCCATTAATTGGTACACTGTATCCGCTACTGGGCCTTTATACTCTGTGCGGCCTTCAATGCCTTCTGGCACAAATTTCTTCGCTTCAGAATCTTCTTGGAAGTAACGATCTTTAGAACCTTGTTCCATAGCACCCATAGAACCCATGCCACGGTATGTCTTGTAACGACGCCCTTGGAACATTTCAGTCTCACCAGGTGCTTCTTCAGTACCTGCTAATAAGCTACCAAGCATAACTACATGACCACCGGCTGCAAGGGCTTTAACGATGTCACCAGATAGTTTAATACCACCATCAGCAATAATCGCTTTACCATGTTTACGTGCCTCTGTAGCTGCATCATAAACTGCAGAAACCTGTGGTACACCTACTCCTGTTACGACACGTGTTGTACAGATTGAACCTGGTCCAATACCAACTTTAACTACGTCAACACCCGCTTCAATTAAAGCACGTGTCCCTTCTGCTGTCGCAACATTACCGGCAATTAATGTCACTTCAGGGAATTGGTTACGAATATCTTTAATCGCATCTAGAACACCTTGTGAGTGGCCGTGTGCCGTATCAATAACTAAAGCATCAGCGCCAGCTTCAACAAGCTCAGTTGCACGTTTTTCAGTTTCTTTAGCAATACCAATCGCTGCTGCAACGAGTAGACGTCCTTGGTCATCCTTTGCAGCATCTGGGAATTCAATAACTTTTTCAATATCTTTGATTGTAATTAATCCTTTTAAGACATTATTGTCGTCAACTAAAGGTAATTTTTCTATACGGTGCTCTTGTAAAATACGGCCCGCATCTTCTAATGTTGTACCAACCGGGGCTGTGATAAGGTTATCTTTTGTCATAACCTCTTCGATTGTAATCGAATAGTTTTCGATAAAACGCATATCTCTATTAGTAATAATACCTATTAATTTTTTCTCTTCAGGATTATTAACAATCGGCACACCTGATATACGATATTTGCCCATTAAGTGTTCAGCTGCAAACACTTGCTCTTCTTTTGTTAAGAAGAACGGATCTTTAATTACACCATTTTCTGAACGTTTCACTTTCTCAACTTCATCACGTTGACGTTCGATAGACATGTTTTTGTGAATGACACCTAAACCACCTTGACGTGCTAATGCTATCGCCATTTGTGATTCAGTAACAGTATCCATTCCTGCACTGATTAAAGGAATGCTTAACTTCAAATTCGGTGCGAGCTCTACTGATAAATCAACTTCTTTAGGAAGGACCTCAGAGTGTGCTGGTAAAAGTAACACATCATCAAAAGTTAATCCTTCTTTTTTAAACTTATCTTCCCACATAAAAACTGCCTCCTAGTATGTAATTATTAATAAATAAAAAGATGCTGAAAATATTAATTTCAATATTATAGCAAAAATCCGAACTGTTTAGCAATATTTTCTTCAAGATAAATATAACTCATTATAAAACACTATACAATTTAAAAAAGGTAGGACTTAATGTTCGGAATTTTATGATATTATAAGTAAAACTTTGGTTTACATTCGTTTTTCAAGGGAATAGATAGACATCAAGATTTTTGTAGAGGTGAGCATTGTGCAATATATTGAGAAATATGACACAGATAGTGAAATTCTAGAACGTATTGATCAACTTAAAAATGAGCAAGATTATTACGAATCAGATTTTAATGTACTAGGTTTAGATGAAGAAGAACCTGATTGGACAGAATATATGGGGTTCACATACAACCCACACTCTGAGAGCACTTCATTTAAAGATATTTTTACAAATAATGAAAAGGCCGAGAGTTTTTTACTAACTTCAGGCTTAGAGGAAGACCTAGTTTCATCATATCTCAACTTTGTTGAGGAAGGAAAGTTTTTACTCATCTATGACGACAAATCACTTAATCGTGACGAGCGACGAGATAGCGTGGAAGCTACAATTCAAAAAGGACCAGAAGAAGAGGAAAAATAAATCGTAAAAACCAAGCAGAGTTAAATGACCTCAGGTCATCATAACTTTTGCTTGGTTTTCTTTTATAAAGTAAATTTAATTTGTTGATTGCGACCAATACATATGTAAATCAGCATCTCTTCAGTTAGAAAGGTACACAATTTATGCCTTTCGTATCTCGCCAACATGTTCCTGTAATGTTTTAGTGTCAAAGGCAACTTCTCATTAAAAATAGCCTGGCTGTGCTGCTTGTGTTTAAATAAAAAGATATAATGCGACAAGTGCTGTTCTTCTGCATTTTCAAATCCGCTAAACCTTGTGTAATAATTTCTACCTATTAAATCTGCAGTTTTCAGTGGTAGCTTGGATAGAGACAAGGAAATATGAGCAAACATCTCTAAAATATGCTCCACTTCAACTGAAACATTTGCTGACACTGGATTGTTGTTTAAACCTAAAAAATCTCTGATTTCATCATAATAAAAAAGAAGTCCATCTCTTACCGCATCCAAATAGAAGTCACATTTATTTCTGTACTCCATATCGGAACAATTGTCTTTCTTTCGCTCAAGTAAATTAATCACTTCGATTTTCTCAGCTGCACTAATAAAATCTAGCCTTCTAGGCCACAGGATATTTTCCATACTTAAATACGATCCAATGCAGTCACACGATTTCGTGTATACCTTTTTTTGGACAAACAATGCTACGATAATACAAAATGCCATACAAGTTTTATATAATCTTTCTTGCATGTTGATCATTCCTTTTCAGTTTTTCTCTGATGTCTCAGAGTTAAACCTATTATATTTCATTTTCTTACTATTTCCTATCTCTATTTCGTAAAGTTCCTTATACGGGATATTGTTTGATTTTCTCACACAATTTTTTAATTCGATTCATCATATAAGTGGATTCATTTTCCTTTAATAAGTGCATTGCACGTTTACCATAGCGTTCTACAAGATCATAGTTCTCCACCTTAATATTACTATCCATCATATACGACAACAGTCTCACACGAGTCCGATAATCCAACTTTCCATCATCTTTACGCTTCATGTAAATTGCTGACTTATAATACGGGTTTCCATCTTCACCTAGCATATGTAAAACATAACCCTTACTTGTATATACACTAGCCTTCAAATATTCCAGTGAAGGCAAGTCATCTAAACGATCTAGCGTCTTATCTATAAAAGTCAGAGCATCTTTATATTTCTTCTTATGTAGATATTTCAAACCCATATGCCAATCGTAATATACAGAGTGCAGCGTCGTAGATCGCCATTGCTGCAAGGTCAACTGGTTCAGTGTATCTTCAATAAGGTAAAGCTCACGTGTTTCTCGAATTTCATCCAGTACTTTTAATACTTTAGTGTCGATTGATTTTGTGACTGTAATAATCAGCTCATCCAAATTCAAATCAAGCACATTCATAATTTTAATCGCGTCAATGAATCGAATATTACCGTTATTACTGTCATTTTCCATACGGCTAATTGATGATTTTGAAACACCTGTCTTTTTACTGAGTTGTAACTGCGTCAAACTATATTCCGCACGTCGTGACTTAATAACTGAACCATTAATTTGCATAAATGACCTCCCTTATTTATAAATATAAATAATATGCAATATTTGTCAATAAAAGAGTAAACTGCGTTTCTTTATAAGGATATCAGGGTATAATCATAAAAAAGACTGTGATGGAGGATTGAACATGACTACTATTGAGAAATTCTCAAATATCGATGATTTAAGTTATAAGATTTATGAACTACGTGCTGATGGTGTTAAAGACAAAGATATGATAACGGTCGCAAAAGACCGCTTTAAAGCAACGGTCCTACGCTATACAAATGTCGGCTTTAAAAAAGCTGATGGAAACATGTGGGATAAGGTTGCAGCTAAATTTTTAGATGAGAACTCAACAGAGCGTGTCTTTGATCAACTAGACTTGAGCTCAGATGAGCTGAATACGTTCAAAGCCGCTGTAGATAACGGTCAGATTCTCTTATTAGTGAGAGAATCTGCAGTGAAAGAAACTAAAAAAGAAAAAGCAGCTACTTCAAGACAAAATGAAGACCATTTAAGAAAAGCTGAAGAGAAAAAAGAAGCAGGAGAGCAGAATCAATCTGCTAGAGAAACTGAAAAAAATCAAAAAGAGAGCAGTGACCAACGTTCAGGTACGATTGATGTGAGTGCTTATCAAAGCAAACTTGATTCAATGACTTCTGAAAAAGATATAAAGAGAAATAACCAAAAAGCTGAAGCAAAAGAAAAACACGATAACTTCATGGATGCAGCAGAAATTATCCAGGAAGACGGTAGCCGTCGTACAGTATCAATCAGTGATACCGAGCATACCGTTATTGATTTAAATCAAAAATAATACAGGCGAAAAAAAACACTTAAAATTAAAAACTTCCCTTACACTGGTTGAATTACCAAGTTAAGGGAAGTCATTTTTTATTTACCTTTATATGCCGCTTCAAGTTTTGCGATATCAAATTTCTTCATTTTAAGGAATGCCTCAGTAACGCGTTGAAGTTGTTCCTCTGTACCCTCAGTCATCATTTCATCCATCACTTTATGTACAATCTGCCAAGATACACCAAACTTATCCTTCAACCATCCACACTGTTCAGCATCAGGATCTGCTGATAGTGCACTCCAGTACTTATCAATTTCTTTTTGGTCATCACATTTCACCATTAAGGAGATACCTTCTGAGAAT
The DNA here is from genome assembly GCF_036665975.1 of Jeotgalicoccus huakuii. Classification (NCBI taxonomy): domain Bacteria; kingdom Bacillati; phylum Bacillota; class Bacilli; order Caryophanales; family Staphylococcaceae; genus Jeotgalicoccus; species Jeotgalicoccus huakuii. The sequence goes on from NZ_JAVIYN010000024.1 coordinate 6,423, forward strand.
TGGAAGTCGTGTTCATAACCACTATCTTGGAATGAAAATCGTTTTTTGCCTAATTTCGCTTCTGCATGCATGACCAAATCTTCAGTATTTGGTTCCATGCCTGTCGGATAATTTCTCGATGCTAAATGTTCACTTTTCTTAAACGTATCAACATACAAATTCATGGCATCTGTAGCCTTGCCCTTATTTTCATTTACAAACATTAGAGAAGGGACGATATGATTCTTGCCATTGCGATGATCGCGTAACCAAAACTGCCAAGAAGTACCGTACTTATCCTCAATCCATCCATACTTATCATTGAAAGGATACTTATCTAGTGGCATCAACTCTGTACCACCATCCTCCATAAGCTTTTCATACATTTCATCAATCAAATGTTCATTCTGCTTATTAATTTGAACAATAAAAGAAATAGAAGGATTTTTCTTAGCAAAAGGTCCAGCACTAATTGCCATAAACTCATAACCCATTAACTTAAATCCAAGCTGTTCAGAATCACCTGATGGTGTGTCTTTTATAACTTTACGGAAGGTAATCTCTGACTCTGGAAAAATTTCGGTATACCACTCTACAGCTTCTCCGGCTTCTGTATCAAACCATAAATGTGGAACAATCTTTTGATACTTCACATCTACATCTCCTTAGGCTCATTTTTTCAAGTCCATTGTAACAAATGAATGTTAAGAAACTATAACGATAACTTGACTTCGATTAAACATTTAAATCATAGGGTTTTGACTGTATGGAAACGGGAACTATATGAGTAAATTCATAAGGTAAGGATGATAGCTATGTCTTGGAATATGCAAGATTACCCTGATTCATTAAAAAACTTTGAGACACTTGAACGTAAAAAAATTATCGAGATTGCGAACGCACTTTTAGACAGCGGATACGATGAAAGTCGTGCGATTGCTATCGCTACATCAGAAGGTAAAGATTGGTATAAAAATGCATCAAAAGAAGAATTAGATTCATTTGATAAGGAAGGTAATCCTTCAAAAAATGATCAGCATGACATAGATAGTGCGAATCCAGATTTACTAGATGAGAATGTTCAAGTAAAATATGATGCCGAAAACGAGGAATGGGTTGTTAAAACTGTTAAAGCCGAACGTGCAGCTGGTACATTTAAATATAAGAAAGATGCGGTGAAGCGTGCAGAAGAAATTGCTGAAAATAAAAACTCTAAAGTAATAACGTATACAAAAGAATGACTGTATAAGAAAAACCGCTCTAGATCAATGATCTAGAGCGGTTTAACTATAACTTACTGTTCTTCTTTAACGTATGGTAACAATGCCATGTGACGTGCGCGTTTAATCGCACCTGTTAACTGGCGTTGGTACTTAGCTGAAGTACCAGTTACACGTCTTGGAAGAATTTTTCCACGTTCAGAGATGAACTTTTTAAGAAGATCTACTTCTTTATAGTCGATGTGTGTAATTCCGTTAGCTGTGAAATAGCAAACTTTTTTACGACGACGACCGCCTCTTCTTGGACCTGCCATAGGTAAGCCCTCCTTTTATAGATTATTATATTCGACTGTGTGGATCGAATGTCTAATCCATAATCTTGTTAGCTGAACGCGTGTTTTAAATGTGTGTATGTGCACGATATATATTACAACTTTAAGGTTAAAAAGTCAATTACTTTTTAGCTCGATTCATTACTCTAATACCTATAAACAAGATTATGACTGCAGCTAATAAGCCCACTGATGAAATTATAATATAACTTTCTGAGTTCGGACCACCACTTGCAAATACTTGTGCAATCATCTCAGGTGCTGCCAGTACTAAAGCTAGAATGGCATAGAACCATTGTTTCATCAAAAGTGACCCGATAACTAGAATCGCTAACAGTATAAATCCAATAGTAATATTGATATCTCTACCTGGTTCAAAGAACGTCACGATTGGATAACTTCTCACTAAGAATATCGATCCGACTAAAAGTCCCATATACAAGAAACTAAATACAAAAATTAATACTGTACCTTTCACTTCAATCTTCTCTGATTTAAAGCTTGCATAATTGACTAATATATATTTAAAGCCATAGTAAATCAGTACTGGGCCTAAGACAATAATTCCAAGATAATATAAGAGATTACTCAAGGTCCAATCAAAATCACCACTAATTAGATTCGGGACTGTAAGAATTCCAGCTAAGTAGACTATAAATAAGGCGATATACTTTTGAATATTGTTAATACGCGGCATTTCCCCGGAAATATTCTTAATATATTCCTTCGCTGATCTGCCTGTCACATCTTCTAAACTTTTACCGTCTTTTTCTGCTTGAATTAAATGATCTTCTAACTCCGCTTCCATATCATCGATCGCTTCATCTTTTTTTCCATGTGCCATCATCTCTAATCGAAATTCTGTTAAAAATTTCTCTGCTTCTTTACTCAACATTTTACTCACCTCTTACCAAATTATTCATTCCAGAATTTAATTTTTCCCATTTTTCTTTAAAAATTTTTAGTTCTTCTTTTCCACTTTCACTAATTGAATAATATTTACGTTTCGGACCACCACTATCGGATTTCACCATGCGGGTATTTACATATCCCTTTTTACTTAACCTTAGTAATACTGGGTAAATACTACCTTCGCTGATACCTGGGAACTTATGTGCTTCTAATTTTTTAGTAATTTCATACCCATAAGTTTCGCCCTGTGAAATCAATCCTAATATTGCACCGTCGAGTAAACCCTTCATTATTTGATCACTGACAGACATGGTTTCCCTCCTGACTATCTGTTATTAAAAGGTAGTGACCTATTAAAAAAGACAGCGCCATAAACAACTATCTTACATAGAAAGATACTATACATGATTTTAAATATCAACTATCTTTTATAAAAAGGTAGTTAATTTAAAAAGTAGCGCTTTACTTAAAAGCAATGCGCTACTCTTTCACTTTTGTTCTTACAAACAATAACATAACAAATGAAATCGCAACAATTGTGATCACCCATAACCATGCAAGACTCATATTTCCTGATTGTAAGGCAACATATATAGCTGTTGGTAAGGTCTGTGTGCGACCTGGAATATTCCCTGCAATCATTAAAGTTGCACCGAATTCACCAAGTGCCCTAGCAAAACTTAACACAGCACCTGTCACAAGTGATACTGAAGCGAGTGGCATGGTGATTTTCATAAAGATACGAAAATTACTCGCCCCATCAACTTTTGCCGCATCTTTGATATCTTTATCTACACTTAAAAAGCCTGTTTTTGCAGATTGATACATCAGTGGAAAGGCAACCACTGTACTGGCTAATACAGCTGCATACCAAGTAAAGATAATGGATTGATTAAAGATCCACTCAATCAAGTTTCCAATAATGCTATTGTTACCAAAAATAACAATCAGTATAAATCCTACTACTGTCGGGGGTAAAACAATCGGTAGCATTATAATCGTTTCTAAAACAACCTTGCCTTTAAAGTTCACAGATGTCATAAATTTTGCTATTAAAGTTCCAAAGATAAATGAAAAAATCAGTGCAATGGTCGCAACTTGCAAGGAGAGCAGTATAGGGGGAAGAAACTGCGACGATGTCACACCAAAATTACTCAGTAACGAATCCATATTCACCAAATACTTCTAAAGCTTCATCAGTCTGAATAAAATCATAGAACGACCTTGCAGCTTCAGTATTCTCTGAATCCTCAATTAAACCAACTGGATACTCTATTGGATCATGTGCATCAGCTGGTGCGGCGTCGATGATATCCACTGAATCACTTGTCATCGCATCGGTACGGTACACTAACCCAGCACTTACCTCACCACGTTCAACATAAGTGAGCACTGCTCTCACGTCCTCTGCATATACTAACCTTTCTTCTAAATCTTCAGTAATACCCATAGATTCAAAAGTCTCCATAGCATATTCCCCAGCAGGTACTGATTCCGGTGTGCCAACAGCAATTTGTTTAGCCTCTGTAATATCATCGAATGATGTCACTGTTGTATCCCCTTCTGGTACAACCAGTACTAATTCATTTTTTAATAGTTGAGTTGAATCACTTTCATCGATAAAGTCACCTTCTACTAAGGTATCAAAATCGCTTTGTGATGCAGAGAAAAACATATCTGCTGGTGCACCTTGAGAAATCTGTTGTTGCAGTGCACCTGAACCCCCAAAGTTAAAATCCACTTGTACATCTTGGTTTTCTTCATTATAAAGTTCTGCAACTTCTTGAAGTGCGTCTGTCAAACTCGCTGCTGCTGAAACTGTTATTGTACCCGATGCTTCGCTTGTTTCTGACTCTTCATTGTCCGTACTAGAACTGCATGCTGCCAAAACGAGTGTGAACATTAAAGAAACAAATACTAAGCCCAGTTGCTTTATCTTACACATCTTTTTGCCTTCTTCCCGAGGATATTATCTTTATCATACAACAATTTAAAAATTAAAAAAGCAGAACTACGTGTTTCATAGTTCTGCAGTATATATTAAACGATATAACCATACTCTGAAAAGATATCCAGTGCTTCTTCGGATTGTAGGAAATTATAAAAATCTCTCGCTGCACTATTGTCTTCCACACTTTGTGAAAGTCCTAGTCCATAAACAAATGGTTCAGCAAGTGATCGTGGTGCTCTCGCTACGATACGAAGACCTTCTTCATCAGAAATATCTGTTCTTAAGAGAAGGGCAGCATCTGTTTCACCTTCAGAAAGTGATTCTAGAGCAGCATCTACATCTTCGCTCTCTTCAACATTATTCACTTTATTATTGCTCTCATTTTCTGCATCAAGTAACGTCTTAGCATGACTGCCAGATAGTGATTCTTCTGGGTTTACTATAGATAGGGTAACATCCTCATTATTGAAAATAGTGTCGTATGAAGTAATATCCTCATTATCTTCATGAGTCACAAGTACTATTTCATTAATGAGTAAATATTTCGTTGCAAGTTGGTCTAATATTCCAGCTTCAACTAAAGAATCATAACCCTCATCAGAACTAGAGAAATATATATCCATATCTTGATCATCACCGTTAATTAAGTCCTCTGTTAACGTTTCTGTATGACCATATTGAACATCAATTTCCTGTCCTTCGTTTTCATCTTCATATGCAGAAATTAATTCGTTCATCACATCTTCAAGGCTTTGCTCGGCAGTAATATGAACGACTTCACTTTCTTGACTTCCATCTTCTTCTGTAGCAGTTTCCTCTGAAGACGAATCCTCTTCAGTCTCTTCTACAGTTTCAGATTCGGTCGACTCTGTTTCTTCTTCTGTTGTCTCCTCAGTATTCTGAGTATCACCAGATTCTTCTTCACCAGAGGAATCGTCACTGTCATTATTACTACAAGCTGCCAAAAACACGCACAGCGATAGTAAAAGTGCCCATTGCAGGACATTTTTTCTAATCATTGCGGTTCGCTCCCACCTAAAAAATTGTCTACATGTTTCATTATAAACACTGTAAAGTCAAAACTACACTATAAACTAATAATAAAAACAATAAAATTAACTTATGTATCTTCAAAAGTAAAATAAAAACCCGAGATAGTATATCCCGGGTCTTCCACACATTTTACACACACAATTTTAAAACACACGATAACAAAATTTGGATTGTTATTTTTTTATTTTAGAATGGTAAATCATCATCACTGATGTCTACCGGACCTTTAGAGTTCGCAAATGGATTATCTTCTCTTGGCTGTTGACGTCCCTGGCTTTGACCAGTCGACTGATTGCCAGAACCATATGCATCAGCATATGAGTCCGCTGAGTTATTTCCATAATTGCTTTGAGATTGATTACCGCTATTCTTAGGCTCTAAGAACTGAACACTTTCACACACAACTTCAGTTACATATACTCTTTGTCCGTCTTTGTTCTCGTAGTTACGAGTTTGTATTCTTCCGTCGATACCAACAAGACTGCCCTTCTTAACATACTGGTTAACGTTCTCAGCTTGTTTTCTGAAAACAACACAGTTGATAAAGTCCGCACCTCTTTCACCATTTTGGTTAGTAAAAGGACGATTGACAGCTAAGTTGAAATTAGCGACAGCGATATTATTTTGACTGACTCTTAGTTCTGGGTCTTTTGTTAAACGACCAACTAAAACCACACGGTTTAGCATGTAATCAACTCCACTAAATATTTAACTTATTTTTTTGCTTCTGCTTGTTCGTCGCGAACAACGATATGACGAATAATGTCATTGTTGATCTTAGCTAAGCGGTCAAACTCATCAGTAGCTTCGCTTGTCGCGTTAACTTTGATGATGTGGTAAATTCCATCTTTGAAATCTTCAATTTCGTAGGCAAGACGACGTTTACCCCACTCTTTAGACTCGACGATTTCCGCACCATTGTTTGTAAGAACCTCATCAAAACGCTTAACTAACGTCGCTTTAGCTTCTTCCTCAATGTTTGGGCGGATTACATATAAAATTTCATATGCTCTCATCTTTTGCACCTCCTTATGGTCTTTGCGGCTGAAAACCATTCGTTTTCAGCAAGGAATAATTTTCATTACTCACAATCAGTTATTATATCAGTAATCCTAACAATTTACAATAAAACTAAAGAAAAAAACGATAAAACCCCATCACAGGATTTCATCGTTTGGAGAGATTTAAACGTTGAATCTAAAGTGAACAACATCGCCATCTTTCATAATGTACTCTTTTCCTTCTAAACGAACCTTACCAGCTTCTTTAGCTTTAGCCTCATTACCCACTTCAACTAAATCATTGTAACTTACAGTCTCAGCACGGATGAATCCTTTTTGGAAGTCTGTGTGAATAATACCCGCACATTCTGGTGCAGTCATACCTTTTTTAAAGGTCCACGCTCTGACTTCTTGTACACCTGCAGTAAAGTAAGTTGCTAGGCCAAGTAGGTCATATGAAGCTTTGATTAATTTATCTAGACCTGATTCTTCTAAACCAAGTTCGTCTAAGAACATTTCACGCTCGTCATCTTCTAAGACTGCGATTTCTTCTTCAACCTTAGCTGAAATGACAATAACCTGAGAGTTTTCGTTAGCTGCATACTCATTAATTGCGTCGAGGTGTGCATTACCTTCTAAGGAACCTAAATCGTCTTCACTCACATTGGCAACATAAAGCATTGGCTTTTGTGTTAACAGGTGGAAATGCTTAACTGATTTTGCTTCTTCTTCAGTAAAATCAAGTGCACGTACTGGACGGCCTTCTTCTAAACAGTCTTTAATCTTCGTTAGAATTTTAACTTCAGCCATCGCGTCCTTATCTTTTTGTTTCGCCATTTTTTCTGCCTTAGGTAAGCGTTTATCGACACTTTCTAAGTCTGCTAAAATCAATTCCATGTTGATGACTTCAATATCTTCTACAGGGTCAACCTTACCAGATACGTGTGTCACATTCTCATCATCAAAGGCACGAACAACCTGACAGATTGCATCGACTTCTCTAATGTTCGCAAGAAACTTGTTACCGAGTCCTTCACCTTTAGAAGCACCTTTAACAATACCAGCAATATCTGTAAATTCGAATGCTGTCGGTACAGTTTTTTTTGGTACAACAATTTCCGTTAAAACATCTAAACGATGATCCGGTACCTCAACAATACCGACGTTCGGGTCAATTGTAGCGAATGGATAGTTAGCAGCAAGCGCACCTGCTTTCGTAATTGCATTAAATAATGTTGATTTTCCGACGTTTGGTAAACCAACGATTCCAGCTGTTAAAGACATAATAGGTTCTCCTTTAATTTATAATACTTTTTTTAGACGTTTGTTAAAGTCTCGACGCGGCATCATAATTGTGCGGTCGCAATTTGTGCATTTAATTTTAATATCAGCACCCATGCGGACAATTTCAAATTTATTGCTTCCACAAGGGTGATCCTTCTTCATTTCAACAATACTATGAAGATCGTACTTAGCATCCATGACTTACGCCTCCATATCGTTTCCATCGAAATCGGTAATATCCATCATTGGTACAGAAATATATATGCCTTGTGTTTCTAAGTACTGCTTGATGCGTTTTCTCATACGGCGAGTTGAACCGAAGTGCTCCATCGGTCTAGATGTAAGCATGACACGAATGGTTGCTTCACCATTTTGAATGCTCTGTACACCTTGTACAATTGGAGCTTCAACAAGGACATCTTCTTGTCTCCAGTTTTCATTCAGATAAGTTTCAAGCGTAGTTTCAATCTTATCTAAATCTTCTTGTATGGAGAAATTCATATCTAAGAATGATACTGAATTATAACGAGAGAAGTTTATTACTTCGTTAATTGTACCATTAGGAATCATGTACAACTCACCTTCATAACCTTGAATACGAGAAGAGCGTAAGCCTAATGACATTACTTCACCTTCTGCAACAGTTGTACCCGATGTATTCACTCTAACGAAATCACCTTTATCGAATTGGTTTTCTAAAATAATAAAGAAACCAGTTATCATATCTTTTACTAGACTTTGTGCACCAAAACCAATGGCTAAACCAACAACACCGGCACCAGCGAGTAGCGTTGAAACGGGAATGTTAAATGCCTCTAGTATCGCTACAACAACAAAGAACCAAATAAAGATTGTTGCTGTATTTTGGAGCATATTAATCAATGTATTGTTTCTCTTGTCTGATCCTTTTAAGCGTGATTTTGATTTATATTTAAAGAAATTCTCTATTAAACGATTCGCAACCTTAGTAAGAATATAACCAGCAATAAGTAGAATGATTGCGAATATGATTGGTTTAGAGATATCTATCCAAAATTGTGGATCTCTAACTCGTTCTAAAAGTGTTTCAATAATCGACAGCTGTTCATCCAGCCCTTCAGTATTCGACGCATTAAATAGCGTTAAAAATTTCATAGTCATACCCTTTCTATTTGATTATTTTTGCTGCAACATGGAAAGAATTCTTTTAAATTCTTCCTCTGATGTAAACTCCAATTGAATTAAACCTCTTTGTTTTACCTTTTTAATTTCAACATTTGTTCCAAAATGATCTTTCAATTGATTTTCGTAACTCTCAAGAAACCTTAATTTTTTTGTAGACTTCTTAATTCTCTTTTTACTCTTAAAGGTCTTTACATGAGCTTCTAACTTTCTAACACTCATGCTGTCTTTAACTGCTTGTTCTGCTACCTCTTCCATTAAGAGTGGATTTTTTAAGGCTAATAAAGTTCGACCGTGAGCACCAGTTAACTTGCCATTATTAATCAATTTTTTCACTTTAGCAGGTAAGGTTAAAAGTCTAAGCATATTAGCAATATAAGACCTCGACTTGCCCAGTCGTTTCGATAAGTCATCTTGTGTGAGCTTAGCAGAGTGCATCAACTGCTTATAACTTTCCGCTTCTTCTAAAGGACCTAAGTCTTCCCTTTGAAGATTTTCAATGATGGCAAGTTCCATCATCTCACGGTCGGTCATGTCAGTAATAATAGCAGGTATAGTCTTTAATTCCGCAAGCTCAGTCGCTCTTAAACGACGCTCACCCGCAACAAGGGTATACCCTTTTACCGCTTTTCTCACAGTAACAGGTTGCATAACACCATGAACTTTAATGCTCGCAGCTAAGTCTTTTAGTTTTTCTTCATCAAAGGTTTGTCTCGGTTGATATGGATTTTTTCGAATTTCAGAAACTGCTAGCTCAATAATTTCCATAACACGTCACCGACTTCCCAAAGATAAAATACATTACTCATTATAACAGTACAAGCCATGTTTGTAAGTGAAAAAGAGTACCTACATCAATGCAGGCACCCTACTTATAAATTTTAATTGTAAGTTCGTGTAGCTCATCTGTTTCAGACGATTCAATTTTGACATCGACACCTTTTTCACGAAGCTTCTTAATATCTCTTTCAACATCATTCAATACAAAAGCAACATCGTCATTGAAATTGATTTGTTCAACACGCACCTTTTGGCGGTTCTTAACAGCGAGTTCTGTTTCCTTAACTGTCAGATGATCATTCACGATATTTTTCAATACGTCATACTGCATATCGTTATCCAATATAAGTAGTGCTCTCGCGTGTCTTTCCGTGATTTCATCCTTTTCTAATGCCGTTATAACGTCGTTAGATAACTTTAATAATCTCAATTTATTAGCAATAAATGACTGACTTTTACCAATGCTTTCAGCTAAGTCTTTTTGAGTGATATCATCCATTGCTAGCAGTTGCTTATAGGCTCTCGCTTCTTCAATACTAGATAAATTTTCACGTTGGATGTTTTCAATCAGCGCGATAGCAGCAGACTCTTGATCAGTGAGATACTTAACTATCGCCTTAGTATCCTTAAAATCTAGTCGCTTTAAGGCTCTAAACCGTCTCTCTCCAGCAATGATTTCATACATACCTTCTTCAATAGGTCTGAGTGTAATCGGCTGTAAGAGTCCATGTTTCTTAATGGAATGTGCGAGTTCATTAATACGTTGCTCATCAAATACTGTTCTTGGCTGATATTGGTTCGGAACAATGTTTTCTAGAGGTACTTCGACTAATGAATCATCATCTTCAGCAGTTTCACTTTTATCTATTAAGTTGAATAGCTTTGAAAAAGGTTTCTTCACACATTCCACCACCCTTTATTTTAATGGGGATTTATTTGGAGTTCCCGGTTTTCTCGGATATTTCTTAGGTGTCTTTCTGATCTTGTCAATGACTAGAATATAACGCTGACTCTCTTCTTCTGGCAAGGTAAGTTGATGGGTTTCTTTTAAAGACCCACCTAAGAGGTCAAGTGCAAACTCTGCATCAAGGAGTTCTTCTTTGGCCTTCTTACCTTTCATCACTATAAACTGCCCACCTGTTCTTACTAGTGGTAAACATAACTCTGATAAAACGTTGAGTTCTGCAACCGCACGGGCAGTTACAACATCAAACATGTGTCTTGGTCCGTGTTGGCCAAAAGTCTCTGCTCGGTCGTGAACTAAATGCATTTTATCGAGACCAAGTACGGCAGTCAATTCATTTAAAAACGTAATTCTTTTATTTAACGAATCAACGATTGTCACTTTTAGGTCTGGACGAATAATCTTCATCGGAATGCTTGGAAATCCTGCACCTGCTCCGACGTCACAAATACTCGCACCTTCTTCTATATCCGCATAAAACAGCGGTGTAATTGAATCATAGAAATGTTTTAAATACACTTCTTTTAGATCAGTGACTGCTGTTAGATTAATTTTTTTGTTCCACTCTACGAGCAATTCAAAGTACGTTTTAAACTGTCCAATTTGTACGGTTGAAAGTTCAATACCTTGATCTTTTAATTTATTAATGAATTCTATTTCATTCATGAGCCTGTCCTCTTCACATTTCCTTGTTCAATGTAGACAAGTAAGATTGAAATATCTGCTGGATTTACGCCTGAAATTCTAGATGCTTGGGCAATATTTAAAGGCTTAACCTCTTTGAGTTTCATTCGTGCTTCTGTAGCCAATGAGTTCACTGCATCGTAATCAATATTTTCAGGGATTTTCTTATCTTCCATACGTTTCATCTTATCGACTTGTTGCAAGGATTTCTTAATATAGCCATCGTATTTTATTTGTACTTCAACTTGTTCATACTCTTCTTGTTTGAGAGTAATGTCCTCAGAAAGTATCTCCATGATTGACTCATAGTCCATCTCTGGACGACGTAGTAAATCAGCAGCTAGTATACCATCTTTAAGTGCTGTACCGCCGCGTTGTTCTATAATACTTTGAGTATGCGCATTTGGTTTGATACGTACTGCTTTAAGACGGTCTAATTCAGCTTCAATATTTGCTTTTTTCTGATTGAATCTAGCAAATCTCTCTTCTGATATTAACTTATTGTCATAACCAATTTCAGTTAGACGCATATCAGCATTATCATGACGCAGTAGTAAACGGTGTTCGGCACGAGACGTTAACAAACGATATGGCTCATTCGTACCTTTAGTGACTAAGTCATCAATTAAGACACCAATATAAGCATCTGTACGGCTTAAGATTAATTCTTCTTGACCAAGTAATTTGTTCGCAGCATTGATTCCTGCAATAAGTCCTTGGCCAGCAGCTTCTTCATAACCACTTGTTCCATTAATTTGACCAGCAGTATATAGGTTTTTAATTTTCTTAGTTTCTAAAGTTGGCCATAATTGCGTCGGTACAAGTGCATCGTACTCAATCGCATAACCTGCACGCATCATACGTGCATTTTCTAAACCTGGAATACTTTTCACCATGTCACGTTGAACATTTTCAGGCATACTCGTTGATAAGCCTTGAACGTAAACCTCTTTAGTATTACGACCTTCTGGTTCTAAAAAGATTTGGTGACGTGGTTTATCGTTGAATCTAACGACCTTGTCTTCGATTGATGGGCAATATCTTGGACCTGTACCTTGAATGACACCTGAGTACATTGCCGATAAGTGAAGATTTGCTGTAATAATTTCATGTGTTGTTGCTGACGTGTAAGTTAACCAGCATGGGAGTTGATCTAAAATAAATTCAGTCGTATCAAAGCTAAACGCTCTCGGTACATCATCACCTGGCTGAATCTCAGTTTTACTGTAGTCAATAGAGTCTGCATTAACTCTCGGTGGTGTTCCTGTTTTAAAGCGAATAATTTCGAAACCTAAATCCTTGAGTTGGTCTGCTAAAGCCAAGGAAGGAATTTGGTGATTTGGACCACTTGAATATTTAAGATCACCTAGAATAATCTCTCCACGTAAAAATGTACCTGTTGTGATGATGACAGCATCACCTTCATAAACAGTACCAATATTCGTTTTCACGCCACGAATCTCATTGTCTTCTATAATCAATTCGTCAACCAGACCTTGAAGGATATCTAAGTTTGGCTCATCTTCAAGAACTGATTTCATTTCTTGTTGATAAAGTACCTTATCTGCTTGTGCACGCAGTGCTCTAACTGCTGGTCCTTTACCAGTGTTTAACATACGCATTTGGATGTGTGTTTTATCGATTACTTTAGCCATTTGTCCACCTAGGGCATCAACTTCACGTACGACAATACCTTTAGCGGGTCCACCGACTGATGGGTTACATGGCATGAATGCGATGTTATCGAGATTGATGGTCAACATTAATGTTTTAAGACCTTTACGGCTTGCTGCGAGTCCCGCTTCGACACCTGCATGGCCAGCTCCGATAACAATCACATCATATTTCATATTTCCGGTCATTATTTTACCTCCTGTTTAATTCTATTTTCCTAGACAGAACTGACTAAATAGCTTATCTATCAATTGTTCTGAAACATCTTCTCCGATGACCTCTCCAAGGAGTTCCCAAGTTTTAATCAGGTCAATCTGAATAATATCCACGGGCACGTCAATTTCTGCAGAAGAAATTGCGTCACCAATTGAAGTTTTCGCTTGTTCTAATAAGTTAATGTGACGATTGTTAGATACATATGTTGAATCTGCAGATGAAATACTACCATCAAAGAACATTCTTTGAATTTCATTCTCAAGATCATCCACACCTTGGCCATTTATAATAGACGTTTTGATGAGTGGAATATCGAAATGACTTTCTAAGTAGTCAGTATCTAGATTTTGTTCTAAGTCTAGTTTATTGATGATACCGATAACTTTTTTATCATCTACTGTTTCTAGGAGCTCTATATCTTCTGGTGTAAGCTCATCATTATAATTCATGACATACAAGATTAACTCTGCATCTTTTAACGCTTCACGAGATCGTTCCACACCTATTTTTTCAACAATGTCATCCGTTTCACGAATCCCTGCAGTATCGACGAGTTTTAATGGAATACCGTTAACGTTTACGTACTCTTCTAAAATATCACGCGTCGTTCCCGCAACATCCGTCACAATTGCCTTGTTATCTTGAATGAGATAGTTAAGTAAAGAGCTTTTACCGACGTTAGGTTTACCAATGATGACCGTGCTCAAACCTTCTCTTAAGATACGGCCTTCCGCACTAGATTTTAACAACTTACCAATCTCTGACTCTACCTTTTTGGCTTCAGATAGGAGGAAGGACGTTGTCGCTTCTTCTACATCATCGTATTCAGGATAATCAATGTTCACTTCGACTTGAGCCAATATATTTAATATGCTTTGACGTAGCGATTCAATATATGTTTTCAAGCGCCCTTGAACTTGTTGGTTGGCCACTTTTGATGCTTGGTCAGTTTTAGATCGAATGAAATCCATGACCGCTTCAGCTTGAGACAAATCAACTCGTCCATTTAAAAAGGCGCGCTTTGTGAATTCACCTGGTTCAGCCATTCTTGCACCGTGGTTTAAAGTCAGTTGAAGCACACGATTAACCGTATGAATCCCACCATGACAGTTAATCTCAACGATGTCCTCACGCGTATAAGTTTTCGGTGCACGCATGACTGCACACATGACCTCTTCAACTGTTTCATTGGTAGTAGGATCAACAATATGACCATAATTTATAGTATGTGAATCGACTTCACTTAGGTTTTTTACGCCGCTGTACAGACGATCTGCAATTTCAATCGCATCTACACCTGACAAACGAACGATAGCAATCGCCCCTTCACCGACTGGGGTGGAGATGCTTGAGATCGTTTCAAATTGCACTTTAAAAACTCCTTTATTTCTTAATAATCACGATGGCGCGTCTTGGCTCTTTTCCTTCTGAATAGGTATCTATTCCCTTTTCACGACTTAGTGCATGGTGCATAATTTTTCTTTCATTCGCTGGCATCGGTTCAAGCCTTACTTTTTCATGAGTACGCCTTACCTTATCCGCCATGTTCAAGGCCAATGCTTCTAAAGTTTCCTTACGTTTACTTCGGTAATCACCGACATCCAGCTCTACTCTGTTATAACTTGGATAGACTATATTTAAATAATTTTGTGCAAGTTCTTGAAGTGCATTTAAAGTCTGCCCACGCTTACCAATAATCTTTGCAGGGATATCCGCATCAAAATTTAAGTGAATAATCGACTTCTTCACCTTCATTTGAACCGTGTTCTCAACACCCATACCTGAAACTATTTCCGAAATATAATGCGATGTTTTCTCACCAGCTTCAGTGAGTGCCTGGTGCTCTTTATTTTTCGGTTTTGATTCTTCAATAATTGGCTCAATTTTAGGTCGTTCATGCTGCTTATCATCTGCTAATTCTTGAACTGCTTCAGTCTCTTCAGGCTGATTTTCTTCATGTGGCTCGACTACGTCATCTGTTGCCCGCTCTAAAACGCTATCTGCTTCAACATGTTCGTTTTCGCGTGCTGAAATCATTGCTTCAATAGATTCATAGGATTTTAGTTCAGGGTTGATAATCGTTAGTTTCACTTCAGCCTCACGCTTACCAAAACCTAAAAAGCCAGCCGAACCACTATCCAACACTTCTATTTTAATGTCGTCTTCGCTAACACCGAGTTCCTCTAATCCTTTTGTTACAGCATCATTGACCGTCTTTTCAGTATAAATTCTGTACATATACTAACCCCCGTATTATTTCATACACCTGGCTATTTTTAGGACATGTAAGAGTGATTTTTCCATTTCATGATAGTTCATATCCTTAACAGGATTACGAGCGATCACTACATACTCTAATGGCTTAAGTTCATGTTTATGAGTCTGATAAAATGCACGAATGCGACGCTTAATCTGATTTCTTTTTACAGCATTGCCGAGTCTTTTTGACACGCTGATGCCGAGCCTTAAATGTGGCACTTCCTGATTGTCTTTTAAATACACTACAAACTGCCTGTTCGCAAAGGATTTACCTCGTTTGAAAATCAGCTTAAAGTCCTTCTCTTTCTTAATTCTGAATCGCTTTTTCATCATTAACTACGCTCTTTCATATCTATGATTAATTATTATACTAAAAAGCTTCTATTATATAAAACTTTCGACATTGCGCAAAAAAAAAGATCATCCTAGTCAGATGATCTAATGGTTATGCAGAAAGAACTTTTCTTCCTTTTCTTCTACGACGCGCAAGAACTTTGCGTCCGTTTTTAGAACTCATTCTCTCACGGAAACCGTGTACTTTAGCACGTTTACGTTTATTAGGTTGATACGTACGTTTTACCATATATGACACCTCCGTCATTTATTTTTTCTCTGTTTTTACCTTCTCTTAGAATTGCAACTACTAAAGAATACCAAAAACACGGTGCTTTTTCAACTTTTTATTTGATATTTATTTAGAAGAAATTAATCTTTTCAAGAGTTTCTGTGGATAACTTTTAAGTATTATAGCACTTATGCACAGATTTTTTAATGAGTTTCCCACTTTTTCACAGGCTGTGTCAGAAATTTTGTGGGAAACTGTGAAAATTGTGAATAACTCTGAAAAATATTGATAACACAAATTAAATAAGCTATAATTTTACCCGTATCCCTGTGGAAAAGAAGATATCACACTGAAGTTATCCACAGAATGTGAATAACCTGTGCAAAGTTTTCTACACCTGTGTAAATATATTATCCACAGCCTGTGATTTGTGAATAAGAGAGGAATTTTTTTATGAGTAGTTTAAATAGTATCTGGGAAAAAGTACTCGAAGAAATTAAAAGCAACCATAATATTCAAAATGTGACATTTCAAACTTGGTTTAAAAATACCGAACTTGTCGATTTGAATACAAGCTATGCTGTCATTAAGGCAGATAGTGATTTTCAGAGAGAATGGCTGAATACGCAGTACAAAAGCATTATCGAAGATAGCATTTACAGCTCTATCGGAGAAAAAGTAACCGTTCAAATTGTCATCAAAGGTGACGAAACAACACCAATGGTTTCAGAAGAGAAAAATACACAACAGGAAAGTATTAAGACTGCACCAATACACCATGCTCTAAATGAGCAGCATACCTTCGATACTTTTGTCATCGGTAATGGTAACCGCTTCTCACATGCAGCATCTCTCGCAGTTGCTGAAGCACCAGCTAAAGCATATAACCCATTGTTTATATATGGTGGAGTTGGACTTGGTAAAACACACCTGATGCATGCGATTGGTAATTTCGTTTTAGAAAATCGTCCAAATGCCAAGGTGGTCTATCTATCAAGTGAAAAATTCACTAATGAATTCATCAACTCAATACGTGATAACAAAACAGAAGAATTCCGTAATAAATACCGTAATGTAGATGTCCTTTTAATCGACGATATTCAATTTTTAGCAGGAAAAGAATCTACCCAAGAGGAATTCTTCCATACTTTTAATTCCCTGCATGAGAATAATAAGCAAATTGTCATCTCAAGTGACCGTACCCCTAAAGAGATTCCTACTTTGGAGGATCGTTTACGTTCACGCTTTGAATGGGGATTGATGACAGATGTCACTCCACCTGACCTCGAGACAAGAATTGCAATTTTACGAAAGAAATGTGAAGAAGAAAACGTTGAGATTCCAAACGAGGCCATGATATATATTGCTAACCATATTCACACAAATATCCGTGAGCTAGAAGGTGCCTTAACGCGCGTTGCTGCCTATGCTAAGATTTCCAATCAACCGATGACGCCAGAAGTTGTTTCCGAAGCTTTAAAAGATCTCGTGACAACAACTCAAACCAAGCGCATTACTGTTCAAGATATTCAGCTTGCTGTCAGTGAATATTACGGCATTCATATTGATGAACTATCATCTAAAAAACGGACGAAGTCCATCGCCTTTCCTAGACATGTCGCCATGTATTTATCGAGAGAACTTACCGATAATTCATTACCAAAAATCGGCGAGGTCTTTGGAGGTCGAGATCACACAACCGTTATACATGCACATGAAAAAATTTCAAAGCTCGTTGCTGAAGATGAACTTTTCAACAGTGAACTAAAAGAAATAGAAAGTAAGCTCAATTAAAATAATGTGAATACTGTGGATAAATGTTACACTTGAACCAACACTTTATGCACATGTGGATAAGTTGACGCCTAAAGCTTTAACTTAGTTTTCCACAAATTCACAGGACCTACTATTATTACTGTTATTTTATTACTATATATTTAATAAATAAGGAGTACATACTTATGAAAATTAGTATCAATAGACAATACTTCATCGAACAACTTAATCATTGCTTAAAAGCTATTTCACCTAGAACAACTTTACCTATTTTAAGTGGAATAAAAATCGATGTCTCAGATGATCAAATGGTACTCACAGGTAGTGATTCCGAAATCTCTATAGAAATTACAATACCAACAGAAATAGATAACGAAGAAATTCTAGAAATTGAATCACCAGGTTCTGTCGTTTTAACAGGACGTTTCTTTGTTGATATTATTAAAAAACTCTCCGGTGATTTTGTTGAACTAGAAACCAATGAGCAGTTCTCTACTAAAATTACCGCAGGTAAATCAGAATTTAATTTAAGTGGTCAAGATGCAAACCAATATCCTCTCTTACCAGAAGTTAACGAAGCGGATAGCCTAGTAATGTCTTCAACGGTCTTAAAAACGATTATTAACCAGACAAACTTTGCAGTATCCCTATCTGAAACAAGACCTGTCTTAACTGGTGTGAACTGGTTATTTAAAGATGATCATATTTCATTTACAGCAACAGACTCTCACCGTCTTGCACTTAGAAAATTATTGGATAAGACATTCAACACTGATGCATCAAATGCAATTATTCCAGGTAAGTCTCTATCTGAATTGAGTAAAATTTTGTCTGACTCTGATGAAGATGTCGAAATTAACCTATCACAAAACCAAGTACTCTTTACTTACGGCAATATGAGATTCATTTCTCGATTACTCGAAGGAAATTACCCAGATACAACACGTCTTTTCCCAGAAAATTACGAGACTAAAGTCAATGTAAATAATGCTGAGTTCTATCACGCTATAGACCGTGTTTCATTACTTGCAAGAGAAGGTGGCAACAATGTTATTCGCATGTCAGTAGAAAATGGAAATGTGGAATTGACATCTAATTCACCTGAAGTTGGGACAGTAAATGAAGAAGTTACTGCATCTAGCATTGAAGGTGAAGATATTAAGATTTCATTTAACTCGAAATATATGATGGATGCCCTACGTGCAATTCAATCTGAAGAAGTTACCGTTGAATTTTTCGGTACGATGAGACCATTTACGATTACGCCAAGTGATTCAACTGAAGTTGTGCAACTAATCTTACCTATAAGAACTTACTAGAAAAAAATAGTTAATTAGTTCTGTGACCATGCTTTTTATTTTAAATAAAAGGCCTCTGGTCACTTTTTATTTTTACTAGGTAGGTAAATACCTTTTTGACTTTAAAACGCTCTGTGGGCATTATTTGGCCTGTAAAAGTGAAAAAGTATCAAAAATGTAGTATAATGAATGAGTATGTTCTAGGAGGTTATGTCTATGGAAACAATTCATTTAAACGGTTTGATTACGTTAGGCCAATTTTTGAAACACCAAAACATCATTGGTACGGGTGGCCAAGCTAAATGGTTTTTAAGTGAAAATATAGTGTTTTTAAACGGGGAAGAAGAAAATCGTCGTGGCAAGAAGCTTCATGACGGAGATGAACTCGTCATCGAAGGTATTGGCGAATACAAAATTAAGTATACAGATCAATGATATTAAACAGTATTTCCATAACTCACTTTCGTAATTATGATTCCTTATCTTTAGATTTTCATCCTAAGTTAAATATTTTTATTGGGCCAAATGCCCAAGGGAAGACGAATCTTTTAGAAGCGATATATTTTTTATCGCTTGCGAAGAGTCATCGGACATCAAAAGATAAGGAATTGATTCAATTCAATCAAGAAGAAGCTTACATTAATGGGCAAGTGACAACAGAATCATCTAGTATTCCCCTATCGATCAGTATCGGTAAGGGCGGCAAAAGAGCTAAGGTGAATCACCTCGAGTCTGCTAAGTTGTCTATGTATATTGGCCATTTAAATACTGTGCTCTTCGCCCCGGAAGACCTCAATATCGTTAAAGGTTCGCCTCAGATTAGACGTAAGTTTCTTAACATGGAGTGCGGACAAATTTCAAAAGTGTATCTGAGTCATCTGTCTAGCTACAATAAGGTCTTAGCTCAAAAGAACCAGTATTTAAAATCTCGTAAGGTCGATGAGCTCATGATTGAAGTACTGAATGAACAGATGGCGGAGCATGCGACGAGAATTATTATAAAGCGCAAGCAGTTTATCGATACGATTGAAAAACACGCATCAAAAATCCATAGAGATATTTCAAATAACAAAGAAGAACTAAAAGTGATTTATAAACCGAATATTAAATATGACAATGAGGATGCAGACGATTTACAACAAGAGATTACAAAGCTTCTCAGTGAAAACTTAGATAAGGAAATTGAACGTGGTACATCGCTCGTCGGACCACATAGAGATGATATCGGTTTTACGATCAATGAGTTCGATGTTCAAACTTATGGTTCCCAAGGACAACAACGTTCAACAGCTTTGTCTGTGAAACTTGCTGAACTTGAGTTGATTAACGAGGAAGTCGGAGAATATCCGGTCTTGTTACTCGACGATGTACTAAGTGAACTGGATGAAGTACGTCAGGCACATCTGTTAACGTCGATTCGAAACAGAGTTCAAACCTTTGTTACGACGACATCCATTAGCGATATCAACCATGCCATCATGGATGATATGCAGCTGTACGAAATAGAAAACGGTCAAATAAAGATCGATGAATAGCGGAAGGTGAGAACATGGCAGAGGAAAATATAGATCAATATGGTGCAAGTCAGATTCAGGTTCTTGAGGGACTTGAAGCGGTTAGAAAAAGACCTGGTATGTATATTGGTTCAACGTCATCCAGAGGATTACATCACTTAGTATGGGAAATTGTCGATAACAGTATCGATGAAGCCCTTGCGGGTTATGCATCTGAAATCAATGTCACAATTGAAAAAAATAACTGGGTTAAAGTGACGGATAATGGTCGTGGAATTCCAGTCGATATTCAAGAGAAGATGGGACGTCCGGCGGTTGAGGTCATCTTAACTGTCCTACATGCTGGTGGTAAATTTGATGGCTCCAGTTATAAAGTATCCGGTGGACTACATGGTGTCGGTTCATCGGTTGTTAATGCACTGAGTTCAAAACTTGAAGTGTACGTTCACCTTGATGGGAAAATTCATCATCAATCATATTCACGTGGTATTCCTGATTTTGATTTAAAAGTGATTGGTGAAACTGATAAGACAGGTACAGTCATCCGCTTTAAAGCAGATGATGAAATATTTACAGAAACGACAGAATACGATTTAGAAATTCTGCAAAAACGTATTAAAGAACTCGCCTTCTTAAACAAGGGTCTGAAAATCAACTTAACAGATGAGCGAGATGAAGAACCTGTACATTTTGAATACTTGTACGAAGGTGGAATTCGATCATTTGTTGAGGAATTAAATAAGACTAAAGATGCCTTACATGAAGAAATTATCTACATGGACGATGCGAAAGATGAAATCGAAGTTGAAATTGCCATGCAATATAATCATGGTTATACGACAACCCTCCTCACTTATGCGAACAACATTTATACGCATGAAGGTGGAACGCATGAAGATGGCTTTAAACGTGCTTTAACTAAGGTCATTAATAACTATGCAACCAAACAAAATCTAATTAAGTCTACTGATGAAAGACTGTCCGGGGAAGATGTTAGAGAAGGACTAACTGCAGTGGTTTCTATCAAGCACACTGACCCTCAGTTTGAAGGTCAGACGAAGACTAAACTTGGTAATTCTGAAGCGAGATTAATCACTGATCAATTATTTACTGCTGGCTTTGAGCGTTTCTTATTAGAAAATCCTCAAACCGCTAAAATAATTGTCGATAAAGGAATCAACGCTCAACATGCTAGAGTTGCAGCTAAAAAAGCACGTGAAATGACACGTCGTAAATCTGCACTTGAGGTTTCAAGTCTTCCTGGTAAGCTTGCAGACTGCTCAAGTAAAGATCCTGCGAAAAGTGAGTTATTCATCGTAGAGGGTGACTCTGCTGGCGGTTCAGCGAAATCGGGTCGTGACTCTAAGCATCAAGCTATTTTACCGTTAAGAGGTAAGATTTTAAACGTTGAAAAATCACGTCTAGATCGTATTCTAGGTAACAATGAAATCCGTTCTATGGTGACAGCACTGGGTAGTGGTATTGGAGATGAATTCGATATTTCTAAAGCACGTTACCACAAAGTTGTTATCATGACAGATGCTGACGTCGACGGCGCACACATTAGAACCTTATTGTTAACCTTCTTCTTTAGATTTATGAGACCGTTGATTGAACACGGTTATATCTATGTTGCTCAGCCACCACTTTACAAAGTTGAGCAAGGGAAGAAAAAGCATTATGTGTATGATGATGAGGCACTCGATGTCCTCCGCAGCACTTTACCGGAAACACCTAAGTTTTCAATCTCAAGGTACAAAGGTCTCGGTGAGATGAATGCCGATCAACTTTGGGAAACAACAATGGATCCGGAAAACAGAACGTTACTTCAAGTAGAACTGGATGATGCGATTGCAGCTGATCAGACATTTGAAATGTTGATGGGTGATATCGTTGAGCATCGCAGAAACTTTATTGAAGAAAATGCGAGATACGTAGAAAATCTCGACGTTTAAAAAGGAGACTTGAATTATGGCGGACCAAGAAGAAAAATTTCAACAGATTAATATAACAAAAACGATGCGCAGCTCGTTTTTAAGCTATGCCATGAGTGTCATCGTCTCACGTGCATTACCAGACGTTCGAGATGGAATGAAACCCGTACATCGTAGAATTCTATACGGCATGCATGACAACGGTATGACTTCTGACAAACCATTTAAAAAATCTGCTCGTATCGTCGGAGACGTCATGGGTAAATATCACCCACACGGCGACTCCTCCATCTATGATGCTATGGTACGTATGGCTCAGGATTTTTCTTACCGTTATCCACTCGTTCATGGCCAAGGGAACTTCGGTTCTATGGATGGTGACGGGGCAGCGGCAATGCGTTATACAGAAGCAAAAATGAGTAAGATTTCCATGGAACTCATGCGTGATATCAACAAGGATACCGTGGACTTCCAATTGAACTATGATGAGAATGAGCGCGAACCGTCTGTTTTACCAGCACGTTTCCCTAACCTACTCGTCAACGGTTCAAGTGGTATTGCAGTTGGGATGGCAACGAACATTCCACCGCATAACTTACGCGAAGTGACAAATGCAGTCTTAGCAATTGCGGATAATCCAAATGTAACAGCTTCAGAATTGATGGAATTTGTCTCAGGACCAGACTTTCCAACAGCAGGTTTGATTATCGGTAAGAGTGGCATTAAGCGTGCCTATGAAACAGGGCGCGGTTCTATTATGATGCGTGCGCGTTGTGAAATTGAAGAGATGAAGAATGGTAAAGAACGTATCGTTGTCTCTGAAATTCCATACCAAGTAAACAAGGCACGTCTAGTAGAAAAAATTGCTGAACTCGTTAGAGATAAGAAAATTGACGGCATTACAGATTTACGTGATGAAACTAGCCTTAAAGAAGGCGTAAGAATCATTATTGAAATCCGTAAAGATAAGAATGCGAATGTTATATTAAACAATTTATATAAACAGACGCCACTTCAGACATCATTTGGTATTAACATGCTTGCCCTTGTGAATGGTGAGCCGAAAGTACTCAGTCTTAAAGAAGTATTATATTACTACTTAGAGCACCAAAAAGATGTTGTGACACGTCGTACGAAATATGAATTAAAACGTGCCCAAGATCGTGCGCACATTCTAGAAGGTCTATTAAAGGCGCTTGATCACATAGATGAAATCATTAAGACGATTCGTGCCTCAGCGACTGATGAAGAAGCGAAGACGAGTTTGATGAGTCAATTCGAATTCTCTGAGCGTCAAGCACAAGCGATTCTCGATATGAGATTACGTCGTTTAACAGGTTTAGAAAGGGATAAAATCCAGTCTGAATACGACGAATTGCTAAAAACGATTGAATATCTAAAAGCAATTTTAGATGATGACAATAAGCTCCTTGAAGTTATCAAAGAGGAATTAACAGAGATTCGTGACAAATTCGGTGACGATCGTCGTACAGAAATTACAATCGGTAACATCTCTGATATTGAAGATGAAGATCTTATTCCAAAAGAAAATATCGTTGTCACACTTAGTCATAACAGCTACATTAAACGTCTTCCAGTGTCGACATATCGCGCACAGCATAGAGGTGGTCGTGGTATTCAAGGTATGAATACAGTAGATGACGACTTTGTGAGCCAGATTGTGACAATGAGTACGCATGATTACATCATGTTCTTTACAAATAAAGGTAGAGTATATCGACTGAAAGGATACGAAATTCCTGAGTTATCACGTCAGTCTAAAGGTATACCGATTGTAAATATGATTGAAATCGAAAAAGATGAATTCATTTCGACGATGATCAGTGTGAAAGACAAAGAAGAAACAGAAGGATATAACCTACTCTTTGCAACCAAACATGGTCAAGTTAAACGTACAGCACTCGATGAGTTTAAGAGCATAAATAAAAACGGTAAGATTGCGATTCGCTTCAAAGAAGATGATGAATTGCTTGGTGTCCGTTTAACTGACGGTTCTAAAGAAGTTATTCTTGGAACAAGAGACGGTTCCCTTGTCCGTTTTGAAGAAACACAAGTGAGAGAAATGGGTCGTACTGCTGCAGGCGTTAGAGGTATTAAGCTACGTGGAGATGACCAAGTCATTGGAGTAGACGTCCTAGAATCCGGTCAACATGTCTTAGTCGTTACAGACAAAGGCTATGGTAAACTTACTCATGAAGACCAGTACCGTTCCATCAATCGCGGTGGTTACGGTGTTAAAACCGCTCAGCTCAATGATAAAAACGGTAAACTTGTCTTTATCGCGTCAGTTGACCGAGATGAAGACATGATGATTGTCACAGAAAAAGGTGTAATCATCCGTCTAACTATCGACACTATTTCAGTGATGAGTCGTAGCACTCAAGGTGTTCGCCTCATTCGACTTGATGATGATCAAGATGTTGGAACTGTTGCAGTAGTGAAAAGCGAAATCGGTGAAGAAGAATTAGAAGAAGCTGACAGAACTGAGGATTCCCTAGAATCTAAGGGCGAGTCAGAAGAAGCATCTGATCCAGCTACTGATTCCGAGGAAGAATAAGAATATAGATTGATTAA
>NZ_JAVIYN010000025.1:0-23566 GCF_036665975.1 Jeotgalicoccus huakuii
GTTTTCTTAAAGCATTATTAGCGGATTTCTCTAATACGTGCAGCTTTACCACGTAGGTTACGTAGGTAGTAAAGTTTAGCACGACGAACGCGTCCGCGACGTGAAACTTCGATTTTTTCGATTTTTGGCGTGTGAATTGGGAATGTACGCTCGACACCAACACCGTAAGATACTTTACGGACTGTAAATGTTTCTGAGATTCCACCACCGCGGCGTTTGATTACAACACCTTCGAATAGCTGAATTCTTTCGCGATCTCCCTCAACGATACGTACGTGAACTTTTACTGTGTCTCCTGGTTTGAAATCAGGAATATCAGTTTTTAACTGATCTTTGACAATAGAATTTAATAATTCTTGTGACATATTATATCTTCTCCATTCTTCCAGTTATCTTGCCGACGAACTTTGGCAGCGGATGACTGTGATATTTACGTGTATTTACACTCGTATTATATTACCATACAAGTGTTGACCATTCAATCACTTTTAGAAATAAAATTAACTTTTTACTCCCCTAGTAAATCAGGACGTCTTTCTCTCGTGCGTTTTAAGCTTTGTTCTTGTCGCCATTCTTCAATAAGCTTGTGATTTCCGGATAAGAGAACTTCGGGTACCTTCATACCACGGTATTCTCTAGGTCTAGTGTAATGCGGATGTTCGAGCATACCAGTAGAGAATGAATCTTCTTGATGACTTTTTTCATTGCTTAATACATCTGGAATTAGACGTACGATTGCATCAGTCATCGTCATAGATGCGAGTTCTCCTCCAGTTAATACATAATCCCCGATTGACACTTCGTCTGTAACAAGCGAACGTATGCGTTCATCATAGCCTTCATAGTGGCCATTGATGAAAACAATATTCTCTTCATGAGCCAGTTCTTCCGCTAATTTTTGATCAAAGGGTTTACCTTGAGGGCACATTAAAATCACGCGCTTATTATCGAGCTCTAAACTATCCATGGCATTGAAGACAGGTTCAGGTTTTAAGACCATGCCTGCACCACCACCGTATGGATAATCATCGACTTTATTATGCTTATCATTTGAAAAATCTCTAAAATTAATCAAGTGATAATTCACAATGCCTTTGTCTTCAGCACGCTTCAAAATAGATGTCCCTAGGACCCCTTTGTACATTTCAGGAAATAAGGTTAAATAATAAATATCCATTAGTCTAACAATCCTTCAAGTGGTGTAATTTCAACAATACCTTGATCGCGGTCAACTGTCTGAACGACTTGTTCGATGTAAGGAATCAAATATTCCTTATCGCCCTCTATCACCCAAACATCATTTGCTCCAGTGAACATGACATCTTTAATCGTCCCAAGCGTCTGATTATCATCCAAGTTAATGACCTTTAGCCCGATGATATCTTTTACGTGGAACTCGTGTTCGTCTAGTGTTAAGTCATCTGCATTTTCATCGATAAAAACCGTCTCACCTTTTAAGTGCAGAATATCATTCATATTGCTCACACCTTCAAAGATTAATAGGTGAAAGTTTTTATGTTTACGGTAAGATTTTATTGTGTAGGTCTCACCTTTAATCTCGACTGTTTCACCACTAATGAAACGGTTTTCTAAGAAGTCAGAATCACTCATGATTTTAACTTCACCTTTAACGCCGTGAAAATTGACTAATTTACCAATTTTAATACTCAAGATATACACCTCTTAGTAAAAAATAAAAGACACACTAGAAAAGTGTGTCTCTTAATGCAAATCAACAAACACTTTCTTTGATGCATCTCTTTCAGCATTTGACATGATGACACGAATCGCCTTAATTGTACGACCGCCTCGACCGATTACACGACCTGCATCGGCTTCATGAACACTGATTTTGTACGAAATCTTCGCTGGCGTATCTTCCGTTGTAATAACGAGCGCCTCCGGATAATCTAGCATCGGTTCAAGAATTGTTTGAAGTAATTTGTCCATAGGAATTATTTCCCGAATTTAGCGTTGTGGAACTGTTCCATAATGCCTTTGTCACTGAAGATATTTCTTACAGTGTCGCTTGGTTTAGCACCTTTTTGTAACCAATCAAGCGCTTTGTCGTTGTCTAAAACAACGTTATCTTCAGATTTTGAAACCGGGTTGTATGAACCGATTTGCTCGATGATTCTACCATCTCTTGGGCTGCGTGCATCTGCAACAACGATACGGTAGAAAGGATTTCTTTTAGAACCCATACGAGTTAATCTAATTTTTACTGCCATGTGTGAAAACTCCTCTCTTTACTATCTTTTCGACTTATATATCATAACAAATCAAAATAAATGTGTAAAGAGTTTTTTCTTTACACATTTATTTTTTTAGAATGGTAAGCCCATATTACCGAACGGATTCTTACCTTTTTTCTTGCCACTTGTCATTTGTTTCATCATTTTCTTCATGTCGTTAAACTGTTTTAAGAGGCGGTTAATTTCCTGTAAGGAACGTCCAGAACCTCTAGATATACGTTTCTTACGACTCGCATTCAGCTTTTCAGGGTGCTCTCTTTCTTCTAGAGTCATCGAACGTATAATTGCTTGTACGTGATCGATTTCCTTGCCGCTGAACTGCATTTTATCGAGGCCTTTTATCTTGTTGGCACCAGGCATCATCTTCAATAGTTCATCTAATGGGCCGAGTGTTTTCACCTGATCCATTTGGCCAAGGAAGTCGTCGAGTGTGAATGATGAGTCTTTCAGCTTTTTCTCAAGTGCTTTTTGTTCATCTTCATTGATATTGTCCTGTGCTTTTTCAATGATTGACAATACGTCACCCATACCGAGAATACGAGATGCCATACGCTCTGGGTGGAAGGCTTCTAAACCATCCATCTTCTCGGAGACACCGATGAACTTAATAGGTTTTTCAGTGACTGAACGAATGGAAAGTGCCGCACCACCACGTGTGTCGCCGTCGAGTTTAGTTAGTGTTACACCTGTAATGTCCAGTAAATCGTTAAAGCTTTCTGCTACATTAACTGCATCCTGACCTGTCATTGAGTCGACGACGAGCATGATTTCGTTCGGATTAGCAATTTCCTTAACATTTTTCAACTCATTCATCAGTGCTTCATCAATATGCAGACGACCTGCAGTATCAATGATGACAGTATCTAAGTGTTCTTCTTTAGCATGAGCCAGAGCACGTTCTGTAATTTCTTCAGGTTTGACTTGATCACCCAGTGAAAAGACTGGGATATCAATCTGTTTTCCTACAGTTTCTAACTGATCTATAGCAGCTGGTCTGTATATATCACCAGCAACTAAGAGTGGCTTTTTGTTATGTTTCTTACGTAAATGAAGTGCGAGCTTACCAGCAGTTGTTGTTTTACCTGCCCCTTGTAAGCCGACCATCATGATAACAGTCGGTGGTTTGTTGGCCATGTTAATCCGTTGGTTTTCTCCACCCATCAATGCTGTCAATTCTTCTTGTACAATTTTAATGACCTGTTGGCCAGGTGTTAAGCTCTGCATAACATCTGAGCCTAAGGCACGTTCTTTAACATCATTGATGAACTGTTTGACTACTTTGAAGTTAACATCTGCTTCAAGTAAAGCAAGTCTTACTTCACGCATCATTACTTTGACGTCGGATTCGGTTACTTTACCTTTCCCCTTAATACGGTCCATTGTGGACTGCAGTCGTTCTCCAAGTCCTTCAAATGCCATGTGTTTGGCCTCCTTAATCTAGGTTTTCTAGACGTTTTAATATATCCTTCACTTCTGCACTCGTATCATCACCAAGCGCTACTTTCAAATCCTTGTATAGTTCAAGTCGCTTATGAAAGTTCTTGTACATACCGAGTGTCTCTTCATAGTGTTCTAAAAGGTCCCTCGAACGCTTTAAGTTATCATAGACTGCTTGGCGTGTAACATCCATCGCTTCAGCAATTTCTGAAAACTGAAAGTCTTCAAGATAGTATAATTCTATATATTTTTGTTGTTTTTCTGTGAGTAAGGTCTGATAAAAATCATAGAGATAATTCATGCGCATCGTGCGCTCTAAATCATTAGTCATCAGCATCTTCCTCTAATTTTTCTTCGAGCGTTTCTGAGTCTTCAATCATATCAGCAAACAAACCATAAACATAGTTTTCTGCATCAAATGGTTGAAGATCGTCAAGTTTTTCACCAAGCCCTACAAATTTAACAGGTATACCAAGTTCATTCTTAATCGCTAGAACAATTCCACCTTTGGCCGTACCATCTAGCTTAGAAAGAATAATACCGGTAACGTCAGTGACTTCTTTGAAGGCTTTGGCCTGGCTCAGTGCAT
Source organism: Jeotgalicoccus huakuii (assembly GCF_036665975.1). Lineage (NCBI taxonomy): Bacteria > Bacillati > Bacillota > Bacilli > Caryophanales > Staphylococcaceae > Jeotgalicoccus > Jeotgalicoccus huakuii. The sequence goes on from NZ_JAVIYN010000025.1 coordinate 4,282, forward strand.
TTTGCCCAGTTGTTGCATCGAGTACTAAGAGGACTTCATGCGGTGCTTCTGGGACAACTTTTTGAATGACTTTCTTAATCTTACCGAGCTCATTCATCAAGTTTCCTTTGTTCTGTAAGCGGCCTGCAGTATCACATAAGAGAATATCAGCACCGCGTTTTTTTGCCGCACTTACTGCATCGAACATGACTGCTGCAGGGTCAGAGCCTTCCGCCTGTTTAATGACATCTACGCCGACTCTATCACCCCAAACTTGCAGTTGGTTGATTGCACCGGCACGGAAAGTATCACCCGCAGCGAGCATTACTTTCTTACCTTCTTGTTGGTATTTATAGGCAAGTTTACCGATTGAAGTTGTCTTACCTACACCATTTACACCGACCATTAATACAACGGTCAACTCATCATTTTGAATATTCATCTCTTCAGATAAGTCACCGTTACGCTCATAGATTTCTACCATTTTTTCAACGATGGTCTCTCGAAGATCAGCCGTTTCTGTGATATTTTTCAACTGTGCTTCACGGCGTAGTTCTTCAGTTAATTCAAGTACAGTATTAAAACCGACATCCGCTGAGATAAGTACTTCTTCTAATGCTTCAAAGAAGTCTTCATCGACTTTACGGTAACGTGACATCAAGGCATTGATATCTGCTTGGAACTTATCACGGCTCTTTTTAAGCCCTTGTTCAAATTTATAGCTGAGCTGTTCTTGTTCCCACTCTTCAAATTCATCTAAACTAATCAGCCCGTCATCAAGCTTGTCTGTCTGTGTTTCTAAATTTTCTGGGGTTTCTTCACTTGTTTTTTTCTTACGTCTGAAACGATCAAAAATACCCATTAAGCTCTTCCTTTCTCTTCATTAACTCCAGGGTCAACATAGTTTTTCAAATCGACACTGATTAACTTCGTCACACCTTTTTCTTGCATGGTTACACCAAACAAGCGGTCTGATTCTTCCATAGTGCCTTTTCTATGTGTTATAACGATAAACTGCGTATCGTGAGATAGTTTTTTCAAGTACCTTGCATATCTTATCACGTTTGCTTCATCGAGTGCCGCTTCAACTTCATCTAAAATTATAAACGGACTCACCTTAACTCTAAGTACACTAAAAAGTAGGCTGATTGCTGTCAAAGCACGTTCCCCACCGGATAATAAAGATAGGGAGGATAACTTCTTGCCGGGTGGCTCAGCAAAAATCTCAATACCAGAATCTAAGTAATTGTCAGGTTCTTGCAATCTGAGTTCAGCACGCCCACCACCAAACATCTCCGTAAAGACATCTTGGAAGTATGCATTGACTTGAATGAAAGTATCTTTAAAACGAACCGAAACTTCTTCATCCATTTCAGCAATGACATCTAATAAGGTTTGTCTTGCATCAATTAAGTCCGCTTCTTGTTCTTTTAAGAAGGTATAGCGTTCATTGACTGTCTTAAACTCTTCGATTGAACCCAGGTTAACTGGTCCGAGTTCTTCAATACTCTTCTTGTTTAAAGTGATTTTTTGACGTTTTTCTTCAATGTTTTCAAAACTATCGAACTTGCTGAGTGCTAACTCATAAGTCATCTTGTAGTTATCACTAATATAAGTCAGTTTGTTCTCTAATTTAGTGTCGACACCTTCTAATTCTGCTGACTGTCCTCGGAGTCTTGATTGACAGTCGTCAATTTCTGCACGAAGCGCTGTTTCTTTACTTGCGATAGATTTTAGCGCTTCCTTAACTTGGACCAATTTTTCATCAGTCGTTTGTTGAGAAGATTTAATGGACGCGACAGCCTGTGTTAACTCGGTTTTGTTCGCCTCTAATTCTTCAATATTCATAGCAGATAAGTCATCATCCACCATGCTGATTTCACTTTCAATATTCGCAATTTGATTTTCAAGATCTTCAATTGACGCTTCAATCCGGCTAATCGATGCACGAGTGTAACGCACATCACCGTCTTTACTTATTTTATCATTATTTAGCTGTTGAATCTCGTGTGATAATGTTTCTATTTCCTTATCTTTTTCATCATTAGAACGACTCATCATGTTAATTGAAGTTTCAATATCAGCCATTTTGGATGTTAAGTTTTCAATCTGCTGATCGAGGTTTTCTTCATTCGTACTTGCTGATAAACCATCGACTTCCTTTTGAATCTCTTTAGCACTTTCATTTTTTGACTGAAGCGCATATTCAAGTTTAGCAATTTCTCTTTCTTCTTCATCGTACATTTCTGCGAGCTGAACACCACTGTTTTCTTGTGTTTTTAATTCTGCAGTCACTTGTAAGATTTGTTCTCTATAACGATTAACCTTATTTTCAAGCTCTGCTGTCTGTGATTTATAGGCATTTACTTTTTCAGTGATATTAGCGATTTCTTTTTTAGTTTCCATGATGGATCCCTTACGGTTTTTAGAACCACCACTCATTGCCCCACCAGGCATGATAATGTCGCCGTCTAAGGTAATAATTCTGACCCTTTGATTACTCGCTCGTGATATACGAGAAGCATCTTCTAAGTTTTTCACGACAATCGTCGTATTTAATAAGTGTAGAATCACTTTTTTATAGGCACGGTCAATATCTGTCACTTCTGATAATATTTGATATTCCACACCAGAAGACTGTAGTGCATTTTCTATATCCACCGATAAGTGCCGCTCTTTAATGGTATCAAGTGGTAAGAATGTTGCGAAACCGAGTTTCTTTTGTTTTAAAAATTGGATTGCAGTTCTCGCATTATGCTCTACATCCATAACAATATTCTGACTCGCTTGACCAAGTGCAGTATCTAAAGCAGTCATATATTCAGGATTAGCACTAATCAATTCACCCACTGGGCCAACAACACCGGGAATACTCTTTTTATTTTTCAAGATTGCCCGTACACCAGGGTAATACCCTTGGTAGTTTTCTTCCATATTCTTAAGCATATCTAGCTTTGATTGCTGGTTTTGGATGAAGTTTTCGGCACGGTTATAATCACTTTTGGCCTTATCGTAATTTTCATTTAAGGCGTCGAGCTTAGATTTAGCATCCTTATATGCTTGTCTCGCTTTATTTAGATTCTGCCCTGTCGATTCTGCTTCTGCTTTTAAGTCCTTAAGTTTCGATTCTACGTCAGTCACTTCATTTAAAAGTGTTTCTAAACGTTCGGATTTATAGCGAATATTATTTTCGATTTTAGACTGCTCATCATGATTACGACGTTTATCATTTTCTAAGGTCGTCTTTTCCACCATGAGTTGATAATACTGATCTTTTAAATCTTCTATATCAGTATCATTGCCTTCTCTAATGACACTAATTTCTCTTTCCTTATTTTTAATCTTTGTGGCAAGTTCAGTGCAAACATTTGCTAACTCATCTTTTTTAGTTGTTTCTTCTAGCAACTGCTCTTTTAGCGTACTAATTTCAGCCTTATTTTTTTCAAGACGACTGTTTAAATCTTCTTTTAAGGTTTCCTTGTTTGTTTCTCTTTCAGCATATAAGGCGATGCGACCCTCAATTTGCTCAAGCGTACGTGTATCTTCTAATAATTGGTTGTTTAATGACTTTGATTTCGCTTCTAATTCTTCACGTTCATTATTTAACTCTGTCTGTTCATTTAAGACTGACTCTAATTTTTCACGGGAAGTCTTTAACGTCGTTTCTTCTTTATTTATAGCTGTCTTTAAGTCATTGAGTTCACTAGCGAGTAACTTCGCATCATAGACGGTAACTTCAATATCACTTTCAGTCATTTCATCTTTTAAGGCCAAGTACTCCTCAGCGACAGCACTTTCTCTTTCTAAACGTTCTACGCGTGAAGAAATTTCTTCGATAATATCGTGGACACGAAGTAAGTTTTGCTTGGTCTCTTCGAGACGTTTCTCCGACTCAATTTTACGACTTTTATACTTCATGACACCTGCAGCTTCTTCGATAATCTTACGACGTTCTAATGGTTTTGCATTGAGTATTTCATCGACTTGGCCCTGGCTGATAATATTGTATGCATTTTTGCCAAGTCCTGAATCCATAAAGAGTTCAGTAATATTTTTTAACTTAGCCTTTTCCTTATTAATGAAGTACTCACTGTCACCGCTTCTATATAATTTCCTAGATATAACGACTTCCGCTTCATCACCAAGTACTTTTTTACTGTTGTCTAATATCAAGCTAACAGAAGCACTATTCATAGGGTTACGGTTTTCAGTCCCATCAAAGATGACATCTTCCATCTTCGCACCACGCATGACACGTGCAGACTGCTCTCCAAGCACCCAGCGTATAGCATCAGTGATGTTACTTTTACCACTACCGTTAGGCCCGACAACTGCTGTGACTCCGCTATCGAATTTAATATTTACTTTATCTGCAAAAGATTTAAATCCTTGTGCTTCGATTCGCTTTAAAAATACCATTCATTTACACCTCTTGGCCAAGTGCCAGCAATGCACTTTTAGCTGCTTGTTGTTCTGATTCTTTTTTAGTTAGACCTTGACCATGGCCGAGGACTTTATTACCTAAGTTTGCAGTGGTCTCAAATTGTCTATGATGGCTCGGTCCAGATGCACTAACCAGTGTATAAGATACGCTATCTTTAAAAGCACTGTGCGCATATTCTTGTAACTTTGTCTTGTAATCCACCACTGCGTTATAATCACTCGTCTGTATTTCTGGGAAGACAACCTGACTTAAAAATTGAAAGACACCCTTGGTGCCCTGATCTAAGTACAAGGCGCCTAAGAAGGCTTCAAAGGCATCACTAACAATAGACGGTCTATGTCTACCCCCTGTTTTCTCCTCACCCCTACCCAGTAGGATGAGTTGTTCCATGTTAATTTTTGAGGCAAATACTACAAGTGAAGGTTCACATACGATATTGGCACGAAGTTTTGTTAATCTGCCCTCAGGTAAAGCTTCGTATTTGTTAAAAATATGATCTGAAACCATCAATTCTAGTACCGCATCTCCTAGAAATTCTAAACGCTCATTATTATAGCGTTTATCTAAGCCTAAATCATTGATATATGAACTATGCATAAAGGCTTGTTGGTAGAGCATTAAATTTTCTACTGTTATATTCAACTGACTTGTAAATACTTTAAATAGTTGGTTAAAGTCTTTTAGCTTTTCCCTAGCACTGTCTTCAGTTTTCACCTTGTTTAAGACAACGTTAAAGTCCATTTAATCACCTCTTATATTTTACTTTCTTAGTTTTTAATTACAAAGAAAAATCCACTCTCCGGAGTGGATTTTTCGAAGCTTATTATTGCTCTTTTTCGATTTTATCAATGAAATCTAATGCGTCGCCTACTGTGTTAATCTTTTCAGCTTCCTCATCAGGAATTTCCATATCAAACTCGTCTTCAAGTTCCATTACTAGTTCAGCAATGTCAAGTGAGTCAGCACCTAGATCATCTTTAAAAGAAGCTTCTCTAGTTACTTTTTCTTCATCGATTCCAAGTTTGTCAACGATGATATCTTTAATTTTGTCAATGTTAGCCATTATTCAATTCACCTCCCTTAAATAATATCATAAGCCTTACCCCATGTACATACCGCCGTTGACGTGTAATACTTGGCCTGTAATGTACGATGCACGGTCACTTGCTAAGAAACTCACTGCATCTGCGATATCTTTCGTGTCACCGAAATGTTTTAGAGGAATTTGTTGTAACATACCATCTTTGATGTCATCACTTAAAACATCTGTCATATCACTTTTAATAAATCCAGGTGCCACAGCATTCACTGTAATGTTTTTAGCTGCAAGCTCTCTCGCAGTTGACTTCGTCATGCCATCGATCGCTGCCTTCGTTGCAACATAGTTTGTTTGCCCTGCATTCCCAAGTGATCCAACGATACTTGAAATATTAATAATACGCCCTGACTTTTGGCGGATCATCGGTCTTGATACACTCTTAATGACATTGAATGCACCTTTTAAGTTAACATCCACAACTGCGTCAAATTCTTCCTCTTTCATGCGCATCAATAGATTATCTTTTGTAATACCTGCGTTGTTTACAACAACATCGATAGAGCTATAAGTATCCGTGATATATTTAACCATTTCTTTCACTTCATCAGCATTTTGGACTTGGCACTGATAGGCTGTCGCTTTCCCACCCTTGTCTTCAATCTCTTTAACAACTTCTTCTGCTTTGTCTTTTGAACCAGAGTAATTGATGACTACAGTGTGCCCTTCTTCAGCTAGGGTCAATGCAATCGCTCGACCAATTCCTCGAGATGCGCCAGTGACTAATGCAACTTTACTCATTTAAAAACACCTCCACGTGTTCGATCGTATCAATATTTGATGTTGAGATTTCCTTAGTGATCTTACGTACTAAGCCAGACTGAACTTTCTTCGGTCCAACCTCTACAGATTCTGTTACACCATGTGCCGCTGCAGTTTCCACACATTCTACAAAACGGACTGGATGCGTGATTTGTTCAACAAAATTTGCCTTTATTGTTTTACTATCAGTTTCAGCTTTAGCAGACACATTTTGAATGACAGGTGTTTTTGCATCGTTGAAAGTAATATCTTCAACAAAAGCCTTAAACTGATCTTTCGCAGGTGCCATTAAGTGAGAGTGAAAAGCGCCAGATACCTTTAATGGTATGACGCGTCTCGCACCAGCATCCTTCGCGAGTGTTCTAAAACGTTCGACTGCAGCCTTATCACCTGAAACAACAACTTGGTCTGGTGCATTAATGTTTGCAGGTGCAACGCTTTCCTCATCCGTTGAGGCAGCCTCACAAGTTTCTTTAAGCGCATCATAGTCCATACCAATGATGGCAGCCATCGCGCCATCTTCAGTTTGACTCATTAGTTCCCCACGTTTTTCTACAAGACGAACACCATCTGCCAATGAAACAACACCAGCATGTACCAATGCTGGAAGCTCACCTAGTGAGTGCCCAAGTAAGTAATCGCCTGTTATACCTGTTGCTTCAACGACTGCTAGACTATGAGCAAAAAGAGCTGGCTGAGTATACTTAGTGTCGTTCAATCTGTCATCATCTTCACTAAACATAATTTCTTTTAAGTCGTAGTTTGATAAGTCGAAAATTTTATCGAGAATGGCTTTTGCCTTGTCGTTATTTTCGTATAGATCCTTAGCCATACCGCCGTACTGTGCGCCTTGGCCAGGAAAGATTAGTAATCTACTCATTTGTTTCACCTATCAATTCTTGAATTTTTTCAATCGTACCAGAATCCGCCATAATTTTTGCTTGTTTTATAGCATTAACGATAGCCGTCGAGTCAGAAGAACCATGTGCCTTAAGCACATTTCCGCGTAAGCCCATTAATGGTGCACCACCAAACTGGCGGTAGTCCAACATATCTTTAAGGTCGCCTAGATCATTTTTCAAGACTAAGGCTGCACCTTTATTTAATGTACTTTTATACATAATTTTCTTTAGCTCACTCATGAGCGCACTTGCAGTACCCTCAATGGTTTTTAAGACGATATTACCCGTAAAACCATCTGTTACTGCAATATCCACTTTTCCGGATAAAATATCTCTCGTCTCAAAAAAGCCTGCAAAATTTAAACCGCTGTTTTTGAGCAACTGATAGGTCTCTTTAGTCAGCTCAGTACCTTTAATTTCTTCTGAACCGTTGTTAATGAGCCCGATTGAAGGATTCTCTCTGCCCTCTATATTTTCCATATAGACACTTGCCATCTGTGCAAATTGCAGTAGATGGTTCGGTTTATTCTCAGAATTCGCACCCATATCAAGTAACATCATGCCATCACCTGATGTGGTCGGAATCATCGAAGTAATTGCCGGACGTTCGATACCCTTTATACGCTTGACTCCAAAGAGTCCTGCACTCATCAAGGCACCTGTATTTCCTGCAGATACAATCGCATCCGCCTCACCATCACTGACCGCTTTGATTGCACGAACGAGTGAGCTATCTTTTTTCTTTCTGACCGCTTTGACTGGGTCATCATCTGATTCAATCACTTCTGTTACTTCAATAAACGTCACTTTTGGATGGGACTGTGTGTAGCTACCTTTTGTTCCAAATGCTAGAATTTCTACATCTGGGTATGTCTCTACCGCTTCGAGTACACCTTCTTCTATCGCTTTAGGGGCATTATCTCCACCCATTAAATCTATCGCAATTTTAGCCATGTTCTACTCAGCTCCATCTTCATCTTTATAATACATTTCAAATTTTCCAGTAAAAATTACTTTACCATTCACTTTTGATTCCACTTCAATTTGTGCCCTATTCTTATCCATCGAGATTACCTTCGCCTTGGCGATAACCTTATCATTTAACATAACAGGTCGTTTGAAATCCACTTCTGCTTTTGAAGTTAATGCCAGTGGCTCATCGATTAAAGCGACACAAAGAGAATTTGCTTGTGCAAACAAAAAATGCCCTCGGGCAATTTCGTTTTTTTCAAAGACATGCCCACTTTCAATAATAAACAGAGAAATTGCATTGTCATTGAGTTCGATATCGATTATTTCCCCGACTACATCTTGAACAGATAGCGCACGAATCTTATCTGCTCCTTCACGAGCAACGTGTTGAACTCTCGTTCTTAATTCAGGTATATTCAATTCGAGACGGTCCAAACGAATCGTTTGGATAGACACGTCAAAAATCTTTGCTAACTGGTCATCAGTTAAAAATGGATCTTCTTCTAGATGTGCTTCTAGACTTGATTGTCGTTCCACTTTTTTTAATTTCCCCATGTCGATTCCTCTAATCTTCTATACTTTAGTAGTTGGTATTAATATCTAAACATAACACTAAACTTAGTATATTAAACCCTTACCATTTTTTCAATTAGTTTCAATGAGAAAAAAATGCATATGTTACGAGGACGACGGTACATAAATCAGAATACGCGCCTTCGTTACGAGGACGACGGCACATAAAAAACACTCCCTCCATCGGAGGAAGTGCCCTATTATTCAACTATTTCAGCTTTAACGATTAGCCGCTTCTCAAAGAGTAACGTGTCTGGATTATAATCCTCACATGTAATCAATGTCAGTTCTTGTGGCTCGCCTTCTTTTTGGTCGAGGACATTGACCTCTGTAGGTTCGACTTCAAACATTTCGGTAATTTTATACACTTTCGTATCATCATGGGTAATGATTTTGACTTCATCCCCAATTTCTGCACGGTCGATGTAGTTAAATCGAATGCCTGCACCTTCAACTCTATGTCCAGCAATCGGGATATTCTGCATCTCTAGATTATCCGTTTCTTCAAGTAAACTAACGCCATTACGTAGTTTCTCTTCAGTCAGCGCGCCTTTATATAATGGTTCAAAGATTTCAGCACTTTCAATTTCCAGCACACCAGCCATATTATCTGAAATATTAAGTGATGTATCTTCAGTTGCTTCAACACCAGAAACAAAGGACTCTAAAGGATTTATCTTTACATCATCATCACCGTCTTGGTAGGCAGTAATGACTTTATCATTGACTTGATCTGTAAAGTATTCTCTAATATCCTGCCAGAAAAATAAAACTAGTGCGGCAACAATCATCAACACACCGAGTGTTCTCAATAAAATTCTCATGGTTTCCTCCGATTAAAACTGATCTTGAAGATAAGCTTTTGCTGCTTCCTCTCTCGCTACTTCTAGTATACGATAATCTTCTGTAATGTCAGCAACTTTAAATTGCGGTAAGCCACTTTGTCTGACACCAAAGTAATCACCGGGTCCACGCATTTCTAAGTCACGTTCACTCAAAATAAAGCCGTCTGTCGTAGAGGTCATTATTTCCATTCGTAATTTGGCATTATCTGTCGCCGCATCACTGACTAAAATACATGAGCTTTGTTTATTACTCCGACCGACTCTTCCTCTAAGCTGATGTAAAGTAGATAAGCCGAAACGTTCTGCATTAAAGATCACTATGGATGTCGCATTAGGTACATTAATACCTACTTCAATCACTGTCGTCGATACTAAAAGTTTCTTATCAAGGGATTCAAAGGCACTCATCGCATCATTTTTCTCTTCAGGCTTCATTCGCCCGTGCACAAGAACGACGTCTTCATGGCCAAAGTAATCTTCAAATATACTATAAATCTCATAGACATTTTTTAAGTCTAAGGTTTCCGACTCTTCTATTAACGGTGCAACGATATAGGCGCTGTGGCCTTTATCGATTTCACTTTTTACTGAGCTTAGTACTTGATCTAGCTCATTAAAGCGTCGCCATTCTGTTGTAATCGGCAAACGCCCTGCTGGCATTTCTCTTATCAGAGAGACATCCATATCACCATATGCAGTGATCGATAAAGTTCTTGGAATCGGCGTCGCTGTCATATACAATACATTTTTTCTATAAGCCTTATCGTTTAAGCGTTGCCTTTGTCTTACACCAAAACGGTGCTGCTCATCTATAATTGTAAAACTTAAACGGTCAAAGACCACATCGTCTTCAAAGATAGCATGCGTTCCTACTAAGAGATCAATTTCACCACTACTCAGTCGGTCCAAAATCTCTCTTTTTTCTCTAGGTTTGGTCGTCCCGGTGAGCTTTTCAATAACAAGCTTATCACCAAAAGTATCTTTAAAACTTTGATAATGTTGGTTGGCAAGCACTTCTGTCGGAACCATTACTGCACTTTGTTCACCGATGGTCTTCACGGCGTAGACTGCAATCCCAGCAACAATTGTCTTCCCACTACCCACATCACCTTGTAGTAGCCGGTGCATAGAAATATTCTGCTTAAAATCACGGCAGATGTCGTTGACACTACGCTTTTGATCTCCTGTTAATTCGAAAGGTAAGGTCTCTATAAACTGCTTTAATTCATCAATACTATAATCGACTATAAAACGCTCGCTTCTCACACGCTCTTTTTGTCGCTTATCCATTATTTTAAGTTGGAAATTATACAGTTCAAAGAATTTAATTGTTCGTCTCGCTTGATCTGTCATAATCTGACTTGTTGGAAAATGCAGTTCGAACAAGGCGTCGCGCACAGTCATCAACTTATATTTTGCTTTTAGGTGTTGTGGTAAATCTAAGTTAAAAATAGCAGTGTCAAAGGCACTTCTCACTATTTTTTGAAAGGTTTTCGACTGCATCACGCCACCGAGTGGATATTTTACCGACATGCCTCCACCTGCTTCAAAGATTAACTTACTACCGTTAATCTCAAGCTTATTACGATTAAATTTCCCGAAGAGCCTAACAAATTCACCATTAATAATTTTATTTTTAAGATAGGGTTGATTAAAGAAAGTTACCTTAACATAAACCCCATCTGCATCCATAAAAAAAGTCAGTCGACTCTTACCTTTTCTAAAGAAGGCTAATTGAGGCTCAGTTTTCACTGTACCTTCTACAGTAATATTTGTACCGTCTAAGGCTTCATTTAAATTAACCACACTTTGATCTGTATAGGAAGAAGGAAGGTGAAATAAGACATCATTTACACCTTCTATACCAATACTAAAAAGTTTTTCTTTGACCTTATCCCCGACACCTTTTAAACCCGTTATACTTTGATCTGGTGTCTGGACCTGATGAATGTGCGTCATTATTTTGCACCGAATAGTTCTGCTTTAAGACGTTCTCCTGTTGGTGTAGCCGCTAAACCACCACGACCAGTCTCACGGAGCGCAGATGGCATTGTTAATCCTATCTTGTACATCGCTTCAATAACTTCATCTGCTGGAATTCTTGATTCTATTCCTGCTAATGCCATATCTGCCGCAGTTAAGGCATTGGATGCACCAGCTGCATTACGTTTAACACATGGTACCTCGACTAAACCAGCAACCGGGTCACATACAAGTCCTAACATATTTTTCATTGCGATTGCGAAGGCGTTCGCACTCATTTCTGGTGTGCCACCAGCTAATTCTACAAGTGCGGCTGCAGCCATCGCACTGGCACTACCCACTTCTGCTTGGCAGCCGCCTGCTGCACCTGAGATACTCGCATTATTCGCAACAACAAAACCAAAAGCACCTGAAGTGAACAAGAAACGAATCTTTTGCTCCTCAGTAATCGTCGGATCTTTTTTCACCATAGCAAATAAGACACCAGGGACCACACCTGCAGAACCTGCTGTCGGTGTCGCACAAATTTTACCCATTGCCGCATTAACTTCATTTGTTGAAATTGCATTGGCAATCGCAAGGAGATTAAGTTCACCACTCAATCCCTTACCTGAATCTATATATTTCTGCATCTTCACAGCGTCCATACCGGTTAATCCTGTTGTAGAATTCACACCAGCAATACCTTCTTGAACAGCATTTTCCATCGTTTCATAATTCACTTTCATCAAATTATAAACATCTAAATACGATTGACCTGTCTGTTCCATCTCTTGTTGAATCATCACTTCTGAAAGAGAAATACCTTCAGATAAGGCACGTTCTACCAATTGATTTATACTATTAAACATTTCTTATCCTCCAATCATTTCTATGACACGATCGACACCTTTTACAGCACGTATTTCATCTATTGCGGCCTGTGAAATTGTATCATCAAGTTCAACTGTCATAAGGGCCACTTGGCCTTTTTCCTTACGTGAAACGCTCATCTGAGAAATATTGAGTTTTTCTTCACCCAGCTTAGTTGTCACACGTGCAATCGTACCGAACTCATCCTTATGAAAGACAAGTAAAGCATGATAGTTACCTGATATATTAATGTTGTAACCATTTATACTAACGAGTTCAATCTTACCGCCACCGATGGAGACGCCCTCGATCACAAGCTCTTCCTCACCTTTAAACAAGTGTAAGACCGCAGTATTCGGATGGGAACGTTCTTCGTTCATTTCTATAAAATTATAAGTCATATTATGAGTTTCTGCTTCTTTTTTTGCATTGATAATACGTTCATCATCCGTGTCATAACCAAGGAGACCACCGAGTAAAGCAACATCTGTCGCATGGCCTTGATATGTATCCCTAAAGGAACCATATAAATAAATATCTACCTTGTCTGGCTGTCCGCCGAAGAGACTTCTTGCAAGTAAGCCGATTCTCGCCGCACCTGCTGTATGTGATGATGATGGACCGACCATGACCGGGCCGATTATGTCAAAGACACTTTTAAATTTCATACAATCCCTCCGTGTTCAAAAAGCCGCATCGGGTTAACCGATGCGGCCAGTCTTCTTTATTCAACAGAAATTAAGTAGCTGTATACGGGCTGTGCACCGTTATGAACTTCAAATTCTACATCTTCATTTTCTGCTTCTATTTCTTCAATCACTGATTCAACTTCTTCTTCTGTACCTTCTTCACCGATCAGTACAGTAATGATTTCAGTATCCTCATCAATCATGTTGTTAATTAGATCTTTTAGTGTCTCCTGTTTTGAGTCACTAGCAGTAATGATTTTACCATTTGCGATACCCATATGCTGGTCTTTTTTAATCTCTATGCCATCTATTTTAGTATCTCTGACTGAATATGTCACTTGTCCTGTTTGGACAAATTCAAATGCTTTAGTCATCTGCGCTTTATTCTCTGATAATTCTGCTTCTGGGTTAAAGCTAAGCATTGCAGCTAAACCTTCAGGAATTGATGTTGTCGAAACCACTGCTGAAGGAATATCAAGCATGTAAGTAGCTTGTTCTGCTGCCATCACAATATTCTTATTGTTAGGTAGAATCAAGACTTCTTTTACATCTTCATCTTTAATGACATTGACAATGTCCTCAGTAGAAGGATTCATAGTTTGACCACCGTTAATGACATGAGTCACTCCAATACTCTTAAATAACTCGTTTATACCTTCTCCACTTGATACTGTGATTACTGCAGTATCATAAGACTGTTTCTCAGCTGCTTTATCATTTTTATTGCCGTGAACTGTTCTGAACTGCTCACGCATGTTTTCAACTTTAAGTTTAATTAATTCACCGTATGTTTGACCATATGTGAACGCCTCACCAGGTGTTTCAGTGTGGACGTGAACTTTTACAATTTCATCATCAGAAATGACGAGTAAAGAATCACCAAAGTCACTCATCTCTTGACGGAATTCATCTTCATCAAAGGCACGTTTCCCATCTTCGAAACGCACCATGAATTCAGTACAATAACCAAACTCGATATCATCGACACTCATAAAGTCATCGAAATCATTGTCGTGGTCATGAGAATCCACTAATAACTCATTGTTTAATTGATCTTCGTCCTCTTCGATTTCTTGACCTGTTAAAGCGCTTAAGAAACCTTCATAAACATAGACTAAGCCTTGACCACCAGAATCGACCACACCAACCTCTTTTAAGACTGGTAACAATTCAGGCGTACGCTTCAATGAAGCTTTTGCCTCTTCTAAAGTCGCTTCCATCACTTCGATAATTGACTTATCTTGGCCTTCAAATTCAGCAGCTTTTTTAGATGCGTCCTTTGCGACAGTTAATATTGTACCTTCAACTGGTTTCATCACTGATTTATATGCAGTTTTAACACCCTGTTTAAACGCTGCAATAAACTGATCTGTATCGACCGTATCCTTATCTTCAATCGCCTTAGAGAAGCCTCTAAATAATTGAGATAGTATTACACCTGAGTTTCCGCGTGCGCCCATAAGTAAGCCTTTTGAAAAGTGCTTACCTACTGTACCAATATGCTTATCGTCTACCGGTTCGACTTCACTCGCACCTGAAGACATCGAAAGATTCATGTTCGTACCTGTGTCGCCGTCTGGGACCGGAAATACGTTTAATGAATCAACATAATCTGCATTCTTTTTTAGGTTTTGTGCTCCGTTTTTAATCATTTGACGGAACATTACGCCATCTATTTTGTTCATTATCTTGTAAATCCTCCCTGGCTACTCATCTGTTGAGATAATACGCACGCCTTGAACGTGTATATTCACAGCTTCTATATTTAAGCCCAATGTTTTTTCTAATTTATATTTTACTGAAGTTTGTACGTTTGAAGCAACTTCTGATATTTTCACACCGTAACCGGCAATTATATATAATTCGATCGTCAACTTACCTTCATTATTTTCAACGATTACTCCACGTGAATAGTTTTCTTTGCCTAGGAGTTCAGCAAAACCATCGCGCACTTGGTTCTTAGATGCCATTCCAACCACACCGTATGATTCTACAACAGTGCCGCCAGCAATATTTGCAATTACATCCGTTGAAATTTCAATTTTACCTAAATCATTTACAATTTCTAGCGCCATTTCATTCGCCTCCAATACATCATATAATTATAAGCAAAACCACTGGTCAAATACAAGTGTTATTACAGTTTTTCTCAACATTTTCGAAAAATTTCTATTGTCTTATCATCTGTATTAGTGTACCATATTAGAGTATGCATAAAGTATAAAAGAACATGATTATGTAATTTTAAGTAGAGGAGTGGGACACATGGTCAAAGAATGTTATGTAACTGGACGCAGATCTAGAAGTGGTAACAACCGTTCTCACGCGCTAAACGCTAATAAGAGAACTTTTGGAGCTAACCTACAAAAAGTAAGAATTTTAGTTGACGGTAAGCCTAAAAAAGTTTGGGTTTCAGCTCGTGCACTAAAATCTGGTAAAGTAGAACGCGTTTAATAATTTATTAAAAAGGTCCGTCAGATCAATTTGATCTGACGGACCTTTTTAATTAAAATAATGAAATGATCCAAACCAAAATCATGCCAATAAAGATTGCTGGAATCATGTTCCCTACTCGCATAGTGGTCACATTTAACATGTTTAAACCGATAGCAAGTAGAATAACCCCTCCAGTTGCACTCACTTGATCAATCATCAAATTGAGTGTTCCTTCAGGTATAAAGGCTGCAATTAAACGCGCACTAATAATAATCAGTGCTGTATAAATAAATGTAGGAATACCAGAAAAAATAACGCCACGACCGTAGGCCGCTGTCATAACTAGGGCAATGAAGAAGTCCATCGCTGATTTAGTATACAGGACATCATTGTTCCCGCGTAGACCTGCATCCAAACCACCGACAATGCCCATCGCACCGACAATAAAGATTAACATCCCTGAAATTAAACCTTGAGAGATATTACCCCCATGCTTGTCACCAAGCTTATACTCTAGTAGGTGACCCATGCGATTTAATTGTTTTTCCAATTGAATCACTTCACCAACAACCACACCGATAATGAGTGATATAAGCGTTGTCAAAATGTCGGTCGCACCGACAACCATTTGTATACCCATGGCAATAATAAAAACACCCTGTATTTTCATTATTGCATCTTTAATGTGCTCAGGTATAAAGGTTAATACCATACCGAGTAACCCACCAACGATAATCGCTAATGCGTTGACAATTGCACCTGCAAATATCATTCATCCACCTCTAATCTGAAGAATTTATCATTAATAAATCATGACTCGTTTCAACACAGGCTTCATCGTTTTGAAACTCATTTGAGACGGTCAATGTTTCACCAATACTAATATATTTATCCGTTAAGTCATATTTAAAACCTGACAAGGTTAAACACGTCTCATCGTAAAACGGAACAAATGAGACATATGTCAACGATGTCTTTGACAGTATATGCCTACCTGATGGTAACAAACTTATGATGTTCTTGTCATCGATAAGTCTAATATTTATTTCTCTTAATTGCGTGTTTTTTAACAGTTGAATGTTAATTAACTCATGATCGATACGACCACCGAGTGCACCGTAAACATCAATACTCGTATAACCCGCTTTTGAGAGTGCCTTTAAAGCAATTTCAGAATCTGTAAAATCTTTTTCCGCTGGTGAAATTTCAAAGTCTAGATTTTCTTGTAACTTTTCAAGTTCAAGTTCTGAAACACTATCAAAATCACCATAGAGATACTTGACGTCAAAATTATTATTATGTAGACCCATTACACCAGCATCGACCCCAGCCCATGGTCCTTCTAATAAGGGTTCAACCTTTATATCCCGTAAGAGCACGTTGATGTGAGGCATATGATCATTCCTTTAGGTTCCTAATCGTTTGTTGTTTGTCTTCTGCTTTAAATAAATATGACCCACTCACAAGTAGGTTTGCGCCGTGCGCTTTACAAAGTGCACCGGTCTCATCATTAATACCGCCGTCTACTTCAATATCAAAGTCTAAGTCAGAATTACGCTTTATAGCTGTGAGTTCATCTAACTTGTCTAAGCACATGTCAATAAAAGCCTGTCCACCAAAACCAGGATTCACTGTCATGATTAAAACAAAATCTACATCTTTCAGTAAATGTTTGACCGCTTCAACTGGTGTTTGTGGATTCAGTGCAATGCCTGCCTTCATACCAGAAGATTTAATTAACTGAACTGCTCTATGCGCATGTGGTGTAGCCTCTATATGAAACGACAGCATATCGACTCCCATGTTTTTAAATTCTTCAACAAACTGAGTCGGGTCATAAGTCATCAAATGTACATCCAAAGGTATACTTGCATGCTCTGCGATTGCTTGGCACACAGGAATACCATAAGAAATATTAGGTACAAACTGACCATCCATAATATCTAAATGAAAAATATCAGCGCCTGCTTCTTCCATCTCCTTTATTTCTGTAGCTAACTTTGAAAAATCACTTGCTAATAGTGATGGTAATACCTTTGCCATATTTAGTACCTCTCTTTTCTATTGTCAATTTCATTATATATTTTGACATAACTGTCATAGCGACTCTGTTTAAGTTCACCATCTTCTACCGCTTGCTTGACACCGCATTTAGGTTCATTAATGTGGAGACATTCTCGGAATTTGCAGCTATATTGATTAAAATCTATAAAGCAAAATTTGATATTGTACTTGTCTATGTTCATAAATTCAATCGTTGAGAATCCCGGTGTATCTGCGATGTAGCCACCGTCATGCTCAATTAATTCTACGTGACGGGTCGTATGTTTACCGCGGTTTAAAGCATTGGAAATCTCATTTGTCTTGAGTTCTAGTTCTGGTAGTAGTGTATTAAGTAAGGTCGATTTCCCCGCACCAGACTGCCCTGCGAGCACACTTGTTTTCCTTGAGAAAAGGTCCTGTAAATCCTCTCTGATATGTGTTTTATCGGTAAAGTGAACTTCATAGATATGACCATAGGTTTCTTCAATTTCATGAATCAATTCCTTGTCATCGTTAAGGTCGTTCTTTGTAACAATGATGACAGGTTCAATGTCATTCGCTTCACTATAGGCAATAAAACGATCGAGTAAATAGTAGCTGAAATCCGGAGACTTCAAACTTGCCGTCACCAAGAGCTGATCGATGTTTGCAACCGGTGGACGAACTAAAGCATTTCTACGAGGTGAAATTTCAGTAATATAGCCTTCATCTTCATTTTCGATTTGAAATTTAACTTCATCGCCCACTAAGGGACTCTCATCATTCTTTCTAAAGAGACCACGTGCTCTCGTCGAATATATCTTGTCATCTGATAATACATAATAAAAACCACTTAAAGCTTTTACAATTTTCCCTTTTTGCATACAACACCTCAGTTTATTATAAGTACTAGTTTATTATATCAATTAATTATGTATGATAAAATGATTGGTATATGTAAATGGATAATGATAATGGAGGTTTAAAATGGATATTAATATTAATGAAATAAATACAGTACTCGGTAAAGATGGGAAAGTTGTCATTGATGTTAGGGAGACTGATGAATTAAAAGAAACAGGATTTCTTCCTGGAGCAGTACACTACCCATTAAGTACCTTTAATCTAGATGAACTCACGTTGGATAAGAGTAAAGAATATTACTTAGTATGTAAATCAGGTGGCCGTTCAAAACGTGTTCAGGACCACATGATTCTACATGGTTACAATGCTAACAATATAGAAGGCGGTATGAGTGAATACCAAGGTGTGAGAAGTTATTTTTAGTTTGGTATGCGGAGGTCAACGGTGAAACGGCGTTAAACTCCGGAGCTCTTTGAAGGTCAACGGTGAAACGGCATTAAACTCCGGAGCTCTTTGAAGGTCAACGGTGAAACGGCGTTGAACTCCGGAGCTCTTTGAAGGTCAACGGCGAAACGGCGTTAAACTCCGGAGCTCCTTGAAGGTCAACGGTGAAACGGTGTTGAACTCCAGAGCTCCTTGAAGATCAAAGGCGAAATGACGTTGAGCTCCCAAGCTCCTTGAAGATCAACGGCGAAATGACGTTGAGCTCCCAAGCGCCTTGAAGATCAACAGCGAAACGGTGTTGAACTCCGAAATATAAAACAGAACATGTAAATCTTGTTCCCCCCACCACTCTCTATATATGGACATGATTTCACCGTCCACATTCAACAGTTCGACCCACAAAAAAGCGGCAGGCTCCCAAA
>NZ_JAVIYN010000026.1:0-22665 GCF_036665975.1 Jeotgalicoccus huakuii
GCTCCCTCATAGGAGTTGTCCAATCAAGTGTAGACGATTCATACTGCCCAAAATAGCGTTTAAATTGCCAACTGGTGAAATCAATACTCCTGTAATGTCTATTTAGAGCCTACTCTAAGAGGACATTAAATTTCCTTTGATTATTTTAAATTTATTTATTATAAGTGAATTTAAAAAGGCCTAATTTCTCATTTAAATATTGAGAAATTAAACCTTTAACGTTATTCCTGAAAAATACTATTTATCCGAAAAAGTAATACCTTATTAGGAATTTTATATAGTGTTAGCAATTAATTTAATCTCTCTTTTCTACTGAAAAGTAAAAATAATGTAATCAGTATGAAAGCAATCAATGACATAAATGGTATTGTCACAAATCCAAAATAGTTGATGTATTCAATATTGCATGGCACACCATCTAAACAAGGTTTAATACCACCAAAACCTGGAATTTTTTGCTCCATATAATGTATTGATGCTGTCACTATTCCCAAAATAGATATTGGAAGTATGTACCATTTTAAATAAAAATCACCACGGAAGACCGAAATACCTAAGAACAAAATTAATGGATACATTAGTATTCTTTGATACCAACACATTTCACAAGGGATAAAACCTCTGATTTCACTAAAGTATAAACTACCTAATGTTGCAACAATTGAAACAATCCACGCAGCATAAAATAATAATGTGTTTTTATTCTCCATAATTAATTATCCAACTCATTATCGATTGTTTCTTTGATTTCATCATAATCGAAAGGATCTTGAATCTTAACATTATTGATAAATATTGTCGGTGTAAGTCCAACTCCATATTCTGAAATCATTTGTTCATCATAATCAATTTCCGCTCGATGTGCTTCATCTTTAATGTCACTCAGTACATCATCCGCATTCAGTGAAGTATGCGTCTCTACCATGTCAGAAATCACTTCATCTGTTAGCCAATTAGAATGATGATTTTCACTATCTTGTTCATCAAATAATCCATGGTGGAAGTCCCAGTAATCTTCTGGAGCTTTGGAAAATACAGATTCTGCAGCCAATGCACCTGTTTCAGATGGCATGCCATGAAAAGGTGTATTGATATAAGTGAATTGTGCTTCACCTTTATCAATAAAATCTTTTTGAATTTGAGGATAAATCTCTTCTCCCCATGCATAACAAGCGGGACACATAAAGTCTCCAAATTCTACAATTGTTAATGGTGCATCCGTTTCACCAGTCGTAGGTTGCCCTTCAATCTCTGGAGTGTTGTCAAAGACTTGTTCATCCTCATAAGGATGTCCTGAAT
This sequence comes from Jeotgalicoccus huakuii, assembly GCF_036665975.1. NCBI lineage: Bacteria > Bacillati > Bacillota > Bacilli > Caryophanales > Staphylococcaceae > Jeotgalicoccus > Jeotgalicoccus huakuii. The sequence continues at coordinate 1,300 of NZ_JAVIYN010000026.1, forward strand.
AATTCATTATAACCAATAGTATAATCAATCCAATAAATGCTGTTGCAATAAAAAAAATTTTCTTAACCATTATGCACCTCTTATAAAAATAAAAAATCTAGATTTGATTTTCATATTAATTAAATCTAATATGAATATATCACAACATATTAATATCTTCTAATGTAAAAAGAAAGGAACGTAAATGAAAATGGCCACTATTGATAAAAAAGTAGAATTTCTACACGGATTTTCTCATAAAACACGTATAGAAATTTTATATTATCTTATTGAAAAAGAGAGAAGTGTCAGTCAAATATTAACTGCTGTTGATACAAGCCAATCTAGCGTTTCACAACATATTGCATGTTTAAAAGGATGCGGTTTAATTAGTGGTCGCCAAGAAGGAAAGTATATCTATTACCAATTGCGTAATGATAAAATCAAAGAATTATTACTAAATATTGACGATGTTATTAAATACCTACCAAGTAACGCAAACTGCCAAAATCATATCGTTTAAACTTGATATGATTTGGCAAATTTCTATTATGTTCTAATGTGGTTGGCAAAATTTATTTATCCAGTCATAATGCATGTGTCTATATATTGATATATGTTAATATATAGATATATAGACGAAAGTACCATAGGAGGTGAGCTTATGGATTATAAAGAGCTGGATGGTAAAATAATTGATTCGGTGTCACAGACATTCAAAGCACTCGGTGACCCGACAAGAATCAGAATTCTAGCTTACTTATTTAATGATGAACATTCGGTCGGAGATATATCTGAAACACTTGATATCAAGCAGTCAACAGTATCCCATCAGCTGAAGACATTGAAAAATTTAAGGCTGGTCAAATCCAGAAGAGAAGGCACGACAATATATTATTCACACGATGATAAACACGTGATGTTAATGTTAGATCAGATGATCAGCCACACGAGACACGACTAAAAATGATTTCGGGAGGTTAAAGAGATGAGTGACAATCATGCACATGATACGAATAAAAAAACATTGGTTATAGCGTTTATTATTATTACATTCTTTATGATTGTTGAAGCTTTCGGTGGATTTTTAACCAACAGTCTGGCACTGCTCGCTGATGCGGGGCATATGTTAAGTGATTCCATATCACTCGGAGTGGCTGTTGTTGCACTGACGCTCGGTGAAAGAGTGGCAAATTACAGTAAGACGTACGGATACAAACGTTTTGAAATACTGGCAGCAGTTTTTAATGGTGTGACTTTGATATTGATTTCAGGTTTCATATTTTATGAAGCCATCGGAAGATTTCAAAATCCGCCCGAAGTGGCATCATTTGGCATGCTCGGCATTGCGATTGTCGGGTTAATCGTAAATATTATTGTTGCATTCATGTTGCATCGCAGTGGTAATACACAAGATAATCTGAATATTAGGGCGGCATTCCTGCATGTGATTGGCGACCTGCTTGGTTCAGTCGGTGCCATCATTGCGGCATTACTGATGATATTCTTTGACTGGGGCATCGCCGATCCGCTTGCGAGTGTGATTGTCGCGATGCTCATTCTGATCAGCGGCTGGCGTGTGACAAAAGACTCGCTCCATGTCTTGATGGAAGGGGCCCCGGTGAATGTAGACCTTAAAGATGTCATATCCACCATTAAAAGATTTGATGAGGTTAAAGGCATCCACGACCTCCATGCATGGACCATTACAAGCGGTATGAATGCTTTGTCCGCCCATGTTGTAGTGGATGGCAGGATGACAGTGCACGAATCTCAAATGCTGCTTCACAAGATTGAAGATGAACTTGAGCAGAATAATATTGGCCACGTCACGATACAGATAGAATGTAAGGATCACGAGCATGGTGATGAAGTCATCTGCGATATAGAATTCGAATCAGAGACAGGACAACATCACGGCCATGCACATTAAACATAAAGAAAACAATAAACACCGGAATCATAATCTGATTCCGGTGTTTATTCGTCTTTTCAATAATAGTTATATTTAGGGTCACTTTTTGCTGATTATAGGAATAGTTCATCTCTGGCGTCGTCATCTATCTTTTAGCGTTCAATCTCTCATTTCGGGCAGCTTCCAACTCTAATGTGTCGCTTTTGATTATATTTTGTACTTTAGGTCTTTTTCTCTACTCTTTAAAAGCGCTATTTAATAGGTATTTAAAAATTCGATAATAATGCATTGAATGTGCCATTTTCATACATGATATAAATGCCTAACCCTATAAAGACAATGGGTACAATCCAACGTTCATATTTTTCAATTTTTTCTGATACAAAATCTATAGATGCCAGGCGATAACTGACATAGCATAAAACCCCGACCATAATTAAAAAGACAATAATAGCAATCAGAATACCCATCGCATCTAATGCAGTGAAGTAAGGGATATAGATCGAAAAGTCATCTGCGCTGGAAGCAAGCACGATAAAGGCGACTGTTAAATATAGCTGATTAAATCGATCAGAAGAAAATAGAGATAAAATATCACTTTCTTCTCCCTCTTCTCCTCCTTTGACCCAAATCCTAATGCCCAGATAAAGGGGAATCAGTCCAAGCAGACCCAACACCCACTGCTCAGGGACTAACCATGAAACGCCGAGGGCCACTAAAAGGCTCACTGCGATAATAATTGCTGTTCCTAAATACTGGCCAATCCATATATGTTTTGATTGACCTTTTTTTATTTGTGAAAATAAAATGATTAAAATCACAAGATAATCAATGCCTGTCGCTATATAGACTGCAGCTGCTGTAAATATTGTTGTTATCATTTTCTTCCTCCAGTATTCATGAGAAAGGACTTTTCAGTTAAGAGAATGTCCTTTCTCGAATCTGTTTAGTAGTAATTGCTCTTTATTGCATCAAAGAAAAAATGTCTGTTAAAGAATTTATTCATCTTCTTTAACTCTCATCAGTCTCATACTATTTAATGCGACGAGCACGGTTGCACCCATATCTGAAAGGATCGCAATCCAAAGAGTCAGCCAACCCGGTATTACTAGAAGGAGCGCAATGATTTTGATACCTATTGCAAAAGCAATGTTCGCTTTAATAATATTCAACGTTTTACGGCTCAGTTTAATTGTGAAAGGCAGTTTATTCAGATCGTCTCCCATCAGCGCAACATCGGCTGTTTCAAGTGCTGCATCCGTGCCGGCTCCACCCATAGCGATGCCGACTGTGGAAGCTGCCAAAGCAGGTGCGTCATTGACACCGTCTCCGACCATTGCCACTCGATTAAACTTGGATTTTAGTTGTTTGATGACGTCAAGTTTATCTTGAGGCATCAGTTCTGACCTTACATCAGTGACACCGACTTGTTCACCAATCGCATTCGCAGTACTCTCGTTATCACCCGTCAGCATAATCGTCTTTTCAATACCTGCTTGATGTAGTTTGCGAATGGCATCTTGACTGGTTTCACGGACTTCATCTGCCACTGCTATGATGGCTTGAATACCATTCTTCGTTCCTGCCAACATGACAGTTTTTCCCTGTTGTTGAAGAGTTTTCACTGTACTTTCAATTCTTTTAGTAAAATTATTTCTGGATAACTCTGTAAACAGTCTTGAGTTTCCAATGTAATATGATATTCCGTCTATTTTTCCGGTAATGCCCTGTCCCATAATAGAGGAAAAATCTTCTACAGGCACATTAGCATAAGAAACATTTTCATCTTTTGCTTTTTTCATAATTGCAGAAGCGAGTGGGTGCTGTGAACGGTATTCTAGTGCAGTAATAATAGACAGCATGTTGTGTTTATCCGTTTGGTCATTAATTATCTCAAAATCAGTCACAACCGGTACACCTTTAGTTAATGTGCCTGTCTTATCAAATGCAATTGCTTTTAATGCGCCAATTTCTTCTAAATGTATACCGCCTTTGGTGAGCACACCTTTCTTAGCTGCATTACCAATCGCGGATACGATAGATATTGGTGTGGAAATCACAAGTGCACAAGGACAACCGACGACAAGTACTGCTAGACCTTGGTAGATCCAAGTATCCCAACTTGCTCCAAAGAATAACGGGGGAACAACAACAACAAGTGCGGCTAAGGCGACTATTGCAGGTGTGTAATACTTCGCAAATTTATCTACGAACGCTTGTGCAGGTGCCCGTTCACCTTGTGCTTCTTCAACTAGGTGAATGATTTTAGAAATCGTCGTATCTTCAACGAGTTTAGTAATTTCTACTTCAAGAAACCCTTCTTCGTTCATTGTCCCTGCAAATACTTCATCATCTTTATATTTTTCTACAGGTAAAGATTCGCCAGTAATTGCTGCTTGATTAATAGATGAAGAACCATCGACAATCACACCATCCATCGCAATTTTCTGACCGGGTTTGACAATCATAATATCACCGACGGCAATGTTATCGACATGCACCGTCATTTCTTGATTATTACGTTTAATCAACGCTTCATTTGGCGCAATATCCATCAATGAAGTAATGGACTTTCTTGCCCGTTCCATAGAGAAACGTTCTAATGATTCACTCAGTGCAAAGAGGATGACAACGATTGAAACTTCTGCCCATTCTCCTATTAACACGCCACCAATGACGGCAATTGTCATCAATGTTCTCATATCAAAATCAAGCCGGACGAGATTCTGAAGTCCAGTTTTCATCATTGTTGCGCCCCCGACAATCATCGAGGTAATAAAAAGTAATGCTGTAACTATATTCTCATTCCCGTTGACAGCCATGGACAGAAAACCAAGTGCCATAAACAGTGCTGAGTAAAGTAGGGTACTATGTTTCTTATAAAATGGAATTCTCTCTTCTTTTTTCGTATTTTCTACAGCAGAAGATTTAAAAGGTTTTTCAGGGACTACTTCTAAATTTTCAAAAGCACCCGCTTTCTCGAGTTCTTCGACACTCGCCTCACCAAAGACTGAAATTTTAGATGCCCCAAAATTTACCTTTGCATCCTGTACGTTCGGCAGATTTTTGACGTTTTTTTCAAACTTACCCGCGCAGTTGGCACATGAGAAACCATTCACATGATACACGTTTTTATCTTGAGTGATTTCTGGTGCTCGTCGTTTTGATTTCTCCGGTAGCACTTTAAGGTTTTCAAAAGCACCCGCTTTCTCGAGTTCTTGGACACTCGCCTCACCAAAAACTGAAATTTTAGAAGCACCAAAATTCACCTTTGCGTCCTGCACATTCGGCAGGTTTTTGACGTTTTTTTCAAACTTTCCTGCGCAATTCGCACACGAAAAACCCTGAACTCGATATGTACTTTTCTCTTCACCTATTAATGCTGATTGTTGTTTAGACATTGGCCATCACCTTCACTTCTTCTTTATGAGCCAGTGCAATCATTAATATTTGTCTAATATGATTATCGTCCAGTGAATAGAAAGCAAGCTTACCTTCTTTTCTAAACTTGAGGATGCCTTGCTTATTAAGCGTTCGGAGATGATGAGAAGTATTTGCGATTGAAGCGTCTATGATGTTGGCGATATCACAGACACATAATTCATCTTCTTTGCATAAAACATACGTAATTTTAGCTCTGTTCTCGTCTGCGATGGCTTTTAGCAGCTGAGCAACACCAGAAATATCAACGTTTTGTAAATCATTTTGTATTCGATTGACCTTTTCTTCGTCATAGCAAAAAGTTTCACAAGTATCTTTACTACTCATATTATTCAACCTCTCATTAAAATATGTATTTGAATATAATATACACTTTATCACTTTCTCATTCAAGTATTGATTTTAATATCTTTCTCATTCTAAAAAACTATGGAGATTTAGGTACAATTGAATATAAGATATGTTCTTAGTCTTGATTTGTTGGTACGATGACTCCGTAAATGAAAAAAAGTCAAATGGAAAAGGTGATGTGTATGTTAAAAAAATCGTGCTTTATTTTGGTGATGACCGCCATGTTCTTCATTGTTTTACCTGGGTCGGCTTATGGCCATTCTGTTCTGGAGAAATCTGACCCAGCAGACGGTGATCAACTTGAACAAGGTATAAAAATTATGGAGCTTTCTTACAGTACAAAGATTGAAAATGGAAGTACACTTTCTCTCAGAAGTGAAGATGGCCAAGAGATTCAACCATCATCTGTTGATTTAAACAATAATGTTATGAGTGCTTCATTTGATGAATCACTTAGACCGGGTGTATACGATGTGAATTGGAATATAATAGGGGCAGACGGTCACCCGATTGATGGACAATACTCCTTTTCTATTTTGAGTTCTAGTAATCAAGTGAAAGAGAACGATAATGAGGTAAGTGAAGTTGAAAGCAACAAGCAGAATCCCGATGCGAACATTACAGCAAATCAGCAAGATACCAGTGGGAATGAGACGTCTTCATTAGGCATGATAATAGTTATAATTCTTGCTTCTATCGGTTTAATACTAGCTGGTGGGATGTGGATTAGAAAAAAAAAGAATAGGAAGTGATGGGAATGATTTTGACTTCCATAACAGAATTCGTGCTTTACATTTGTTTCTCAATTCTCATCGGTTTTTTAATTCTATCTATGATTCCTGAAAATAAGAAAACTGCTATATACATACCAAAAAAACTAATATATTTATCATCAATTTTGATACCTATAGCTGCTTTTGCCCCCGTTTTACAAACTGCAATTATATTAGCTTATGATATGGATCTCTGGTTGATTCTTACAAATATTATATTGACTTTTGAAATCGGCAAAGCTTGGGTGTTCATTAGTATCATCACTGTTATTTTGCTATTTGTATTGAAATCAAAAGATTTATCTACAAAAATGCATTTGAAAATATGGGCGTTATTTTTAGTTTTTTTGATGCTGCTCGGCTATACGAGGTCTGCACATGCATCGACTATTACTGAATGGAGTGGCTTCCTCTTCCAGACCCTGCATTTCCTTTCAGTAACAATATGGATAGGTATACTCTTCATAGTTAGTTGGTTTTCAAAAGATAAAAGAAACTGGAAACAGTTCCTAAAATGGTTTACACCAGTTGCTGTTGCATGCCTGTTCATAGCAATCGTCACAGGATATTTTACTATGGAAATTGATATTGACTCTTATGATGATCCTTCTGCCTCCATTACTCAAGAATACCAGAACAGCCTGATTACCAATTATGGACAAACTCTGTTACTGAAACACATATTTATTATTTCACTTGTGTTATTTGCTTTGATTAATGGCATCATGTTCAGAAAAAGATATCATGAAAAGTCATTTAATCCTCTGATATGGGCGAGAATGGAAAGTTTTTATGCTTTAATTGTATTTGGATTGACAGCTTTTATGGGCCAGTCTTGGCCGCCACACCAAGTTTATAATCTAGTAAGGGCAGAGGGAGCTTCACCACTGTTCAGTGCTTTATATAACGGAGATATTGTAAATGAGATGCAAAATGCAGTACAGAATAGTGGATTTAATATGACTCTATCACTTGGAGTTGAAAACTATTTACTGTTCGGTATGGGTTTCTTGTTTTTAATATTAACTGTCTATACCGCAACATATAAAGAATCTGTATTCTTTACTACATCATTCTCTTTATTGATGTCTATTTCTGTGTATATGGCAATCATGTTAGGAGTTCAATAGGTATAATACTCCTCTTTTATTACAATATAAGAGGAGTATTTTCCTTAAGGGACACACTCCTCTTTGTCTCATTTTTCTGTATCAGTGCAAGTATAATTATTAAGTAATTTTATATGCTAATATCTCTCCATTTTTCCACGTTAGACATATAAAATCACTAAATTCAGCTGTAGTTACTGAAAGGAGAATATCATTTGAACTTATCTGTTCTTCAATCAAAGGTTGTGATTCCGTAGTGTTCCTCTGATTTTCTTCAAGATTATTTGAGGCTAGAATAATAAAAAAAATGAGGATAGCTGCACAGATTACTATCATAATGAGAAGAACAATTACAGTAATTTTGGATTTTTTTCTTTCTTTCATAAAAATACCTCCTAATTTATTTTACCTTGATTGTATCATTCAATGATTTACAAGAAGAACTTCTATTACTCATCTCTCGAAACTTACTCATAAAATTTATATGAAAAATGATAATTGCACTAATTGACATAATGTTGGCAATATGTCCTTCTATTTGGATGATATACTCGACCAAGGAAATGCATTACGGAGGATGAGCTATATGAAAAAACAAACAAGAAAAATACTCAGAATAAGTATTATATCAAGTGTTGTCATATTACTAGCTGTCACACTTTGGTTTAACTTAACTTCTGAAACAAAAGTAATTCAAGTGGGGGATGATGCAATTGATTTTCAACTTGAAACACTGAACGGTGAGACAATACAATTATCAGAAGTTAATGCAGATAAAGGTGTAATTCTCAACTTTTGGGGGACATGGTGTGCACCTTGCCGTGAAGAAATGCCAGAAATGAATCAAATCTATAACGAAGGCCATGATGATTATGAAATTATTGCAGTAAATGTATCTGAAGATGAACAGCAAATCAATCAGTTTTTCTCTAGTTTGGACGAAGACATGAGTTTTCCAATTGCATTAGATCGTAACAGACATGTAACTAAAGCTTATCAAGTTGGTCCGTTACCGACGACTATTGCAATCAACAAAAACGGCATAGTCGTTGGAAAACAAGAATATCAGCTATCTGCAGATGATATTAATAACTTTATAGAACAATCAATCTCGGAATAGGATGAAGTTTAATGGAATTAAATAAGATAAAATGTGAGTCATGTCATCATGTTAATCCCTCAGGAACTCAGTTATGTCAATCATGTGGAAAAATGATTAATAAAGATTATGATAAAAAGAAAATAAAAGATCTTATGCGTTATGACGGTAGTGCAATCCGTTCAAAAACTCGTTCCAAGAGTATTTTTGATAAAATTTGGATTTTCTTTACTTCAATAAAAGTTGGAGTATCGATTATATTAATAATCACAATCGCATCATCTATAGGAACTATACTCCCACAGGAATACTTTATTCCAGTAGGTGCCGATCCGCAGCAGTACTATACAGAAAATTACGGTACTATAGGAAGAATATTCATTGAACTTGGTTTCCATAATTTATATTCTTCATGGTGGTTTATTTTACTAATGGGTATGCTTGCTTTATCTCTCATTGCAGCAAGTATTGATAGAGGGATACCATTGTTTAAATCTTTAAAAAATCAACGTGCAAAAAAGCATTCTTCATTTTATAGAAGGCAGCGTTTAAATTTACATCAAGAAAACACAGAAAATAGTAAAAATGTTATAGACGGTTTAAAAAGTAAAGGTTATAAAGTAAAAAAAGATCAAAATCATTACCTGTTGGAAAAAGGAAAACTTTCAAGATGGGGACCATACATAAACCATACTGGACTGATTATTTTGTTATTCGGCAGTATGTTAAGATTCTTCCCGGGAATGTACGTTGATGAACTGATATATATTCTTGAGGGCGAGACTGTACAATTACCTGTAGAGGAAGGGCAATATTATATTAAAAACAACCAATTTATAGTTGATATTTATGATGAAGAAGATGGGTCGGTACTTGCTGATGCACTTCAAAGTACTAATGAAACAGTAGTCAGTAATTATCAGACAGATTTTACTTTTTACGAAAATCAAAACATGGATGTAATCGGTGCTACACCTGATTTACAGAAAATTGATGATTATAGTGTACGGGTAAATCATCCATATCGTTTTGATCAGTACGAAATATATCAAGCAAGCTATGATAATTCTCAGATGAAATCCATGACTTTTCAGCTAGAAAACAGTAACGATGAAGTTGTTGGCAAACCATTTACAATAGAATTGGAAAATCCAAAAAAAACTTATGATATCGGTGATGGTATAGAAATAAGTATGCGTGCCTATGCACCGGACTTTTTAGAAATTGATGAAAATGGTACTTTAATATCACAAACTCCGATTGCAACTAACCCTGCATTTGTTTTTGAAGTTTCTAATGGCGAATCCAATGAATTGAGTTTAATTCAAATTATGAATTCCACTAATATCACTGAAGATAATGAGTATAATGTGAAGTTCGTTGAAAATGAAAACCATTGGGCTACCGTTCTGACACTGAAAAAGGATTTAACTATGCCGTTTATAGCAACTGGTTTTGTAATCTTTTTAATCGGTCTCTTTATTGGGTCTTACATTAACCACAGGCGTATATGGATTAATACGGAAGATGGATTTAGTATCAGTGCGCATACAAATAAAAACTATTTTGGATTGAAAAAAGATATCGACCCCATTTTAGAAGAAAATGGATATTCTTCCATCCTTGATAGAGATGACTTAGAAAAGAATGAAGACGTAAACACTGGTGAGGAGAAATAATTATGGAATCAATAATGTTATCAATAAGTAATGGTTTAATTACCACAGCATTCTTTATTTTATTAGTATCACTTATACCACTTGCTCTAAGCGTTAAGTCTAGGAAGAAAAAATCAGAAAATATTGCCATTATAATGATTATAATAGCTTTTATTATGCAAATCGGCTATTTCATATTAAGATGGCTGGCGACAGGACATGCACCTGTATCCAATATGTATGAATTCATTGCAACTTTTTCAATAATGATAATTTTAGGTTATTTAATCACATATCATTATTATAAAACGAAAGTTTTGGGATTATTTGCGATACCTGTTTCACTATTGTTAATTGCATACGGCAGTTTATTTTCAACGGATGTCAATCCATTAATTCCGTCATTGCAGAGTAACTGGCTGGCGATACACGTAATCACTGTTACAATCTCATACGGTATTTTATCTATGAGTGCTGTTGCAGGTTTGATTTATTTACTTAAAGCCATTCCAGAAAAGGAGAAATCATGGAGAGCACGCATGCTTGAAATGATTATGTTCGGTCTTGTAATTGTACTGGTTTATATTGGAACGACACTTGTCATGAAAGGCGCAGTCGGTTACAGTGATGAATTTATGTATAATAATCAGCGCGGGGAAACTACTATTGCGGAATATTATCTTCCAAGCCTAGTTAACTATGCAGATGCAATACCGGTGGAATATCTTGGAGATAATCAGTATGAGCAGGTCGATCATTTCCATTCAGGAATTAATTTACCACCAGTAATCAATTCGCAGTCATTAAATACGGTAATTTGGTCAATCATTCTAGGACTCATCGTTTACGGATTACTTCGTCTGATACTTAGAAAACGATTGATGGCATTTGTTAAGCCTCTTGCAAATAAAGCAGACTTAAATTTAATGGATGAAGTTGGATATCGTTCAGTAATAATCGGTTTCCCATTATTTGCTCTCGGTGGTATACTTTTTGCAGGAATTTGGGCACAACTAGCTTGGAGTAGATTCTGGGGTTGGGATCCTAAAGAAACTTGGGCTTTTATAACATTTATGTTCTATACTGTTTTCTTACATTTAAGATTGAATAGAGGATATGAAGGAGAAAAATCTGCATGGCTGGCAGTGATAGGTTTCATACTGATACTTTTTAACTTAATTGCGATTAACTTAATTGTTGCAGGACTTCATTCATATGCGTAAATTGAGAATTTTTTAGGACATCTGTACATTTCCATAACAAGACGTGCACAGTGTATCAAGAGAATTGAAAATAAAATCTCCTAAAAATATGTCATGAATTATTTAGATATAATTTATGTATTTAATATGAATCGAGGTATTTTTTATGAACGGTGAAATAACATTTTTACTGGCATTTGGAGCCGGGGTACTGAGTTTTATCTCTCCCTGTGTGCTTCCTGTCTTTCCTGCTTTCATTTCTTACATAACAGGAATGAGTTATAACGAAGTCGAAAATAAAAAATTTAATGTAAGATCGATATTACACACGCTATTCTTTCTTTTGGGCTTCAGCTTGTTTTATATAGCATTAGGTTTTGGTACAGCATTTTTAGGTGGGTTTTTGGTTGAACATGCGACTCTAATCAGACAACTGGGTTCCATACTTATTATTTTCTTCGGACTTGTCATTACTGGCGTGCTAAATTTTGATTTTCTTATGAAAGACAGGAAAGTACATTTCAAAAACAAACCTTCAGGATTTGTGGGATCAATTTTGATAGGTACAGCATTTGGTGCTGGATGGACACCGTGTAATGGTCCGATTATCGGTGCGATTTTTGCAATGAGTGCAACGACACCCAACAGTGCTCTAATTTTAATGATAGTCTACTGTCTAGGCTTTGCAATTCCATTCTTTATATTGAGCTTTTTCGTATCTCGTACACGCTGGATGCTGAAATACTCGAATACGATCATGAAAGTTGGTGGAGTCATCATGATATTGATGGGTATTCTTCTTTACTTTGATGGATTGACTCAGATTATCATCTGGCTTCAACCGTACTTTGGAGATTTCCAGGGCTTCTAGTTATGAGATAGAAAATATATGATATTCTACAGCTCAATGTAGACGAGATCAAAAATATAATTTTAATAATACTACTGAGAAAGTGAAAATATGATCAAAAAATGTGTGTTAATTATAAGGGTAGTAGCTATTGGAACTTTACTGATCGGTGTTGCAGTTGGTACAGTATTAAACTATTCAGAGGACTAATTTGCAGAGGGTAAGGATAATTAATGTGCTAAATCTTGCTAACAAGCTTTATGCGTTTATACCTTTAAATATACTGAATCAAAAGATCACAATGTTTTTAATGAAAGGAATTATAGAAATGAAGAAAATTTTACCTTTAGTGTTAATTTTAATGATAGGACTTTTAGCTGCCTGTGACAATGGAACTGAGAACGAAAGCAATCAGGAAACAGATGAACTTACAATGCTCGAAGTTGAATTTCAACTCCCAGAAAAGGCTGAAGTTGATGAAGTAGTGGAATTAAAAGCTATTGTTACCGATAGAGATGAAAAAATAGAAGATGCGGATGAAGTCAAATTTGAATATTGGTTAGAAGGAAACGATGATGATACAACAATGGTTGAATCCACTAACAATGGGGATGGCTCTTACACTGCAGAAGTGTCTTTTGAATCCGACGGTGTTTATGAAATTTATGCCCACACAACAGCCCGAGATATGCATACAATGCCAAAAAAATCTATAACGGTTGGTGAAGGTGCAGGTACGAGTCAAGAATAAGAAAGTTTGAATATCATTAAGATAAGAAATAAATAAAAACGTTGCAATCGATCTCAGTGCGAGTATTAATAAATTAAAAAATAAATTTGATAATAGTGTCATACTGTTGTATCTATAAAATAATTAACGTGTTGCAATATCATTAATTTTAAAGTGTAATTAACGATGAATTGATAAACAGAGCACCTGGCATGATGACCTTTGCTCGGTGTAGCCATATCCGTTGCGTTCTTTTACAGTATGGCTGTCGTATTAGGATTTAATAGAGAACTGAAAAGCTCCCCCTAAAGTAGTTTGCTTTAGGGGGAGCTTTTTTGAAATCTAATATTAATTATTCAACAATTGAGCTGTTAAAATAAAATTTATGAACAATTAGTGAAACAGGAAATTATTGAATTGAAGTTTAGTATACTTATTATTATATGAAATAAAGGGCAGGGTAAAATGATGAAGAGAATATTAGCATTTATCAGCATGATATTAGCAGTATCGCTTATCAGCAGTAATACTGTATCAGCTGAGGAAAATACATATGACAGAATTTATATGATTACTGTTGACCGTTTTTTAAATAATAACAGCAGCAACGACGTCGGAGTGACTGCAGACAGAGACCCTTATAATCCTTACGGCGGAGATTTCAACGGTGTTTCACCGTATCTTGAATATATTAAAGATATGGGCTTTAACACGGTGATGCTGTCACCGGTAATGGAACGCGCAGAAGATGATTATCTTGGTTATGACGTGACGGATTACGGTGCACTGTCAGAAGCTTACGGGAGTCCCGAAGACTTTCAAGCACTTATTGATGAAGCACATGAACTGGATTTAAAAGTCGTTGTGGATATGCCTGCAGTAGCGACTGACGACTATACTGCCCTTGAAGAACCGGTATTTAACGATATCCAGTCGGATTACTATGAGGATATCGACAGAGAAATTATTAATCTACAAAATCCGGACAACCAGAAAACATATCGTGCAATGGTTCAAAATTTTATCGATACGTACAATATTGACGGTATCAGCATGTTTATAAATCAGAACGGTCTGGATGCTTCTGAATTTTTACCTGAAGATATTAAGACTTACGGAATTTTATCAACTTCAGAATTATCTGCAGAAGGCTTCGATACGGTAGCATCAGAAAATTTCAGAGCGAATCTTGCGGATACTTATGGCGGATTGGATAAAGAAATCCCTGAATTCCCTAAAGATGAGCAGTTGATTATGGCAGACCACTGGTTCTCTGAACGAGTCACGTACCATGCCGCAGAACAGAACATGTTCCCGGGCACGAGAATACAGCAGCTTGCGAATTACCTGTACGCTTATCGGGGGCCAAGTGCGATGACATACGGTACTGAAGTTGCGTTTAACGGTAACAGTTATCCAGAAATCCATCCTCAAATGAACTTCAGAAGTGACAAAGAAGTCGTCGAGTACCTTGAGAATATCGCAGTGGTATACAGAAACCATGCGATAATGCAGGAACCGGAAACAGAAACTGAAACATTGCTGAACGAAGACGGCCAATATATAGTCAGATACTATACGGACGATGTTGATTATATATTGAACGTTAACAACACAACAGAAACACAAAGTGTGACGTTCGACCAGTCCGCTAAAGAAGAAGGAAAAGTATACAGCGGTATGCTGATTGGGGATATGATTCGTCCATATGACAACTCGTATATCGTCGTGCTGGACAGAGAGGAAACAGAACTGTACTCAGTGATTGACGAAACCGGATTTAACAATGGATACTTATACTCGGCCATCTTAGTCTTTGGTATCTTTGCAGTGTTTGTATGGGTCGCAGCGAGACGCAGCAAAAAAAAAGCAAAAAGAATGAATGAACAATAATAGATGTAAAACGGAGCAGCAGATTAATAATCTGTTGCTTTTTTGTGGTCACTAATGTCTATCAGGAAGAAGAAGATAGCTCATCGACCCACAAGAATTTTCGGCATATTAAAAAAGACCATATTCATTATTCTTCAACTCTGTTTAATATGTAAAGTTTATATAATAGAATTAACGAATGTAATTTAAAGACATTGCAGAACAGGAAGGTTTCAGTCAAAGGAAAGCACTAATTATTTAAAAGAAGTTTAAATAACGACCGTTTATAGAACAAAAAAGCTCTTTATGAAAAAGGGCTTTTTTTATTAAGAAATTTGTATTTTTTCTTGTGTTTTATACTATGTATATATATTATAAAAATATTAGAGTTTATAGACAATGATAAACTCATTGAGAGACATTTTAAAGATAGAAGTTGGACAATTATTCATTTAATACATATAAATTAAGGAAGAAAGGATTAATTTTATGGCTAAAATAGGTTATGCGAGAGTTAGTACAAGAGATCAAAAACTAGATAGTCAAATTGACGTATTAAAAGAATATGGTTGTGAACGTATATTTTCAGAGAAAGTCAGTGGTAAAAAATACAGACGTACAGAACTCGATAAATGTTTGGATTATATGCGTGAGGGTGACACACTTGTTATTACTAAGTTAGATCGCTTAGGTCGCACGACAAAACAATTAATTGAGTTATCTCAACATCTTGAAAATGAAAATATTGACCTTCAAATTATAGATATGAATATTACTACTAAAGATGCGATGGGGAAAATGTTCTTTACGATGATGAGTGCATTTGCAGAACTAGAAGCAAACTTATTAAGTGAGCGTACAAAGAAAGGTTTAGATTCAGCACGTGCTAGAGGACGAGTAGGTGGACGACCTGGGATATCAGATCAAAAGAAAGAGATGATAAAATCACTGTATAATAGTAGAAACTATTCAGGTGAAGAAATCGCAAAGATGGTAGGTGTGTCTAGATCTACCATTTATAAAGTGATTAATGAGAGTAAAGAATAGATACATAAGTCAATAAGTGTATTGCGTAGACTGTGTTGATTTACAAGTGATTGTACGAATGCTATAATTAATTTAACAAATAAAGTTTCCACATGATGAAACACCGAATCCCCAATCTATTGCAGTAGATTGGGGATTTTTAATGGTGTATTGGAAGTCATCTAGCTATTTTCATCTCTATCTAACCAATATTTAAATAGAGAGATTATTGCACCGACAATAATTGGTGCAATTATTAACTCAAATAAAGTTAGCCACATGATGTCACCTCCTTCCATGCTATAAGCACAGAAGTAAACTAGATGACCTTAAATATTCTATCATAAATAATATAAGTAGAAACACTATATAATAGTAGAACTATTCAGGTGACGAAATCACAATAATGGAAGACGTGTCTAGATCAATCATTTATAAAGTGATTAATTCTAACAAATAATTAAACAGAACTATTATAGATTGTCGTAATATTTACAGACTATGATGAAAGAATTATAATGTAATTAATCAAACATTGTTGCTTACATGGCATACCGAAGCCCCAATCTATTCCAGTAGATTGGGGCTTTTAATTGTATATTGAAAGTTATCTAATATATTTGTCTTGGATGATACTAATATATTTTGCTGTTATTTTATTCTTTCATTCCTCTAAATATAAAGTAACCAAAAACAAGTGATGTCAAACCAACAATAATAGCATTATATTGATTAGCATACTCATAACCATCAAATAAATTAATATTAATTAATATTAATGAAACTACGAATGCTATTAATCCTGATAAAAGTAATCTAAGAAAAAAGCTCATATCTAGGCTCCTTATACTAACATATTATTGGTATCCCCATGAACTTGGTGCAAGGACAAATCCATCAGTTTGATTTCCGGCCGGTCAAATTTGATATAAATACCTTTAGTAGTATCTAAATCAGAGGTAGCAATTTGACCTAGGTAACCACCTAGTCCTGTGCCAGCAACCATACTAGCAGGTCCACCAAGTGTGCCGATTAGTCCACATATAATATTACCAGCTCCTACTCCCAACCCAGAAATTGTTTTAGTATAAGCAGAAGAAAGGTACAGAGTGGCACTTCCATCTTCGTGAATGTTAAGAGTTGTGTTACCTGCTCTTAATTTATCTTGTGCTTTGTATGTTTTAATTTCTTCTTCAGTAAAAATATCAATAAGTTCAAAACCTTGTTTTTCAAGTTCATCGAATAATTGTTGGTTCGTTAAAAGTTTTGTTTCTACAACTTTATTATTAGTACCAGAATTATGTACTTCATTAATTTCTGTTGCAGAGATACTTAATGGCGTTGATAAAGTACTTAAAGTAAGTGTTCCGATTAAAGCTAAACTAAACAAATTTTTCTTTTTCATCTTTAATTTCACACTTATTTAAATTATCTACATTTATTGTTTAGACTGAAAATATACAAATAAACATTATTTTTTAAAAAATTTGCGTATGATAAACTCATGGTAAAGATAGTCCGTTGATCTACGGACTGTCTTTTTTATCGTTTCGTTTCACTCCACGCCTTTCTCGCAAGTAGTGGATCGTTGTTTGACTTGCCAACACTATCGCATCATCGTTTTTGATTGCAAGGTTAAACACCCCGTGTGCTACGCAACCTTGTCAATCTCACTCGATGCGATTTGACGTGTTTGTAAACAACTTAAAACCACTACATGCTCGAATGAAAAGCGTGCAGTAGAAAAAAGAATAGGAATGATGCTCATACATGTTGCTATGTACCAATCTTTTTGAAAATGATACTGTAATGGTTATTTCCATTCTATATGTATGTGGTTTTATAAAAAAAGAACCCCAAAATGAGGTTCTTTGAATCTTAATTATCGAATGATGAAATAAGTTACTACATTAATGAAGCATAGTATAACAAATAATATAGAAATTTTTCTTGTTAGCCCCTTATTTCCTGAGATTAATGCTATTAACATACCAATTGCAGAAATAAAAATAAGAGTACTTATAATTAAGAAAAAAGTGTTCATAAACTTCACCAACTTCTACTGGGAAGTAATCCAGTATGGATAGATTTTTTTAGATATAGGGTTTCTTGCCAGTTTAATTGCTACACCATTTCCGGCTCTATTATTGTAAGTTAGAACTACTGTACTCCTTAACTGTATGATTATTTACACCTTACAAAACAATCGTATCTTTTGTCAATTTTGTGAATGTTAAGCTTCTATAACTAATGGATTGATTAAGATATTCTTCTACCACTATTGACTTAAATGCTTTTGTGTATGTCTGATGCTTGGGCTGATGCCTTAAAGCTTCAGGGCCCTTCTCTTGATATAATCTCATCCAATCTTTTAAACTTTGGATGCTTACATTAAATTTTTTTGTGTGTCTTGCTGGCTACCATGCTTCAAGTAGTATTCAATAATACGAATTTTTTCTTCAAAACTACGATGTCGAGTCATAATAAAACCTCATAAGTCTACAGTTTTTTTATTTCATCTGTAAACTTAGGAGGTACCAGGTCATTTTTACTAGTTTACTAAGTTCCAAAAGTTATTCGCAGCTGTAGACATGGGTATATCTTTTAGTTTAAAAAAAACAGGTTCTACAGTCACTTCTAACTGAGGTAATTTATAGATTTTTAGATGTTCCGTATCTAAGGATTTTTTATTCATACCAGGAATAATAGAGATGCCGAGTTCGTGACTAACTAAAGAAACTAAAATAGGTAGGTCTTTACATTCCATGACAATGTCTGGTTTGATTCCTCTACGGGCGAATGACTTGAGTAAGTCGTTTCTAAAAGTATAGTCCTTCATTGCACCGAGCATAATAAAAGGAAGGTGGACCAGGTCTTTTAATTCTGGTTCTTTTGGTAAACTACTCGCCCAGCTTTCTGGAGTGATTAAAATATTAGGCTCACTCTCGAGTATTTTAACATCATAATCATCAGTTATTGAAGGACGCATGACAATGGCAATGTCTATTTCTTTTTCTTTAAGTTTTTCAATTAAAGTTTCAGAATCACCGGAATGGATGAGTATCTTAACATTTGGATAGAGTGACCGGAAATTATGAAGATAGTCGATTAATAAGTTATAGCATGAGGATGAGACGCCTATTTCAATGGTTCCACCTTGACCCATCTCAAGTTCATGAATTCTCTTTTTAAGTTGATCAGACTGGCCGATTATTTGATTTGCGTAATCATATAAAAGACGACCCGCTTCAGTGACTTCCCACTTTTGTCGGTAACGGTGAATCAGTGTTGTTTCAAGTTCATCTTCTAAATGTTTTAATAGCTGACTAAGGGGTGGCTGAGCAATATGTAACTTTTCAGCTGCCTTAGAAATACTTGCTTCTCGAATAATTTCTCTATAGTAGTATAGCTGTCTAAAATCCATAAGCCCTCCAACATATTATTTTTAATATGACTTCATTATATTTATATATTATTCACAAACCTTGATATAATATTTAATGGACAAATTTTGAAAGGGGATTAATTATTTCGCATATTAATGTCACAGTAAAACGTTTATTCATTTATGTATTAGGTTTATTTTTCCTTTCCCTCGGCATCAGTTTTTCAATTCAAGCAAACATGGGTGTATCGCCTGTGTCTTCACTTGCTTATGCACTCACACTTTCTTCTGGAATTTCCATCGGTTTAATGACCGTTGCCGCTAACGTATTATTTATCATTGCTCAAATTATTTTAAGTAAAAGACTAAATATTAGAGAAGCAATTGTTCAACTTATCATTGCCTTTTTATTTGGAGGTATGATGGACTTTACCTTGTTTTTAGTCCAACTATTGCCTAACCCTGAAAATTTAGTGACACAAACTATTTTCCTTCTCGTTAGTCTATTCTTAGTGGCTTTGGGCTTACTCGGCTATTTCAATGCTAAGTTCCCTTTAATGCCATATGATGAATTGACACATGTGATTAGTGATCGTTTTAATCTAGAGTTTTCCAAAGCTAAGGTCACCAGTGATATGTTGAACGTTATTGTTGCTGTCGTTATTGGTTTAATATTTACTCAAACACTAGGATCTATAGGTATCGGAACATTTGTAGCTGCGCTATTTGTAGGTAAGATATTGGGTTGGATGATGAGAAAATTTCAGCCGGCACTTATGGATTTTGTACATCTACAAAAAGATACGCTACAAGAATCGGTTGAAAGAACTGTACTAGAAGAACAAGAGCAGGAAAAAGAACGGGAAGATAAAGAAAATAATGCAGTATTAGAATCTTAAATAGTTTAAGATTCTTTTTTTTATTTTACTTTCATTTTCGTGTAAATTATCCTACTATATTGGGAATGATAATTATTGGCACGGAGGAGAACTATGAACCGTCTACCGTTTTTTGATAATGCGAGATTAATTTTGATTTTCTTAGTCGTGTTCGGTCATATGATTCAACCATTTGCGACGGATTCACAACTTATTAACTCAATTTATGCTTTTATTTATATTTTTCATATGCCAATGTTTATCTTGTTGGCAGGCTTTTTTGCTAAGGGTATTGGTGAACCTAAATACATTTTAAAGCTCGCTAAGAATTTACTGTTGCCTTATTTAATTTTTCAAGTCATTTACACGGGATTGTATCTCCTTTTAGGTAGAGAGGACGTGTACGTAGGCATTTTGAAACCGCAATGGGCGATGTGGTTCTTAGTCAGTCTATTTAGTTGGCACATGTTGTTAATCATGTTTAAACGCTTTCCGGTATACGTAGGTATTCCGCTTACGATCCTCATAGGCATTTCAGTGGGCTATGTGGACCTATCAAGTTTTGGGTTAAGTTTATCCAGAACTATAGTGTTCTTCCCATTCTTTTTAGCCGGGTATTATATGAATAAAGAACATGTAGCCATGTTAAAAACCAAGAGCTTAAAGGTAATTGGGCTTATATTTGCAGTTGTACTTTTTGTGTTTATATACAGCTCGATAAATATCGATGTATCTCTAGATACGGACTGGTTAACTGGCGCCATTGCTTACCGTTCGTTGGAAGCTGAAATCAGTGGTAGCTTGATGAGACTCATTATTTATGTGCTTGCTACCTTGCTTATTATTTTTATGATTACTTGGATACCAGACAAAAACTATGGGTACCTCACTAGGCTTGGACAAAATACGTTATATGTCTATCTCTTACACGGCTTTATAATCCAGCCACTTAGAGAATTCGATGTGCTTTGGTATGACAGATGGTATGAGACCTTTATATTTGTCATTTTCTCAGCGCTCATTGTGCTCGTGCTATCAAGTAAGCCAGTTGTGACATTGACCCGCCCACTAGTAGAATTAAAATGGAAGAAATAAAAA
>NZ_JAVIYN010000027.1:0-13016 GCF_036665975.1 Jeotgalicoccus huakuii
AAATACATATAAATATATGGATGCGATGAGCCGCATTGAGACCTTCCGAGGTCTCTTTTTTTGTATTATAATGAATAATAAATCCTTTAAGGAGATCTTTGATGTATACTTTTGAACTTAATGCTTTATCTGATACTGAACGTTTCGCAAAAGCATTTTCTGAGGAGATAGATCCTGGAACTGTTATATTGTTAAGTGGTGATTTAGGAAGTGGAAAAACAACCTTTACCCAATTTTTAGGAAAAGCCCTAGGTGTTAAGCGACATATGACATCGCCCACATTTAACATTATTAAATCATATAATGGGAAGTATAAAATTCATCACATGGATTGTTATCGTTTAGAAGATAGTGATGAGGATTTAGGTTTTGATGAATACTTTAATGACAATGATATTGCCATAGTTGAGTGGCCACAATTTATTGAAGAATATCTACCGAATGAGTATATATCACTAGAGCTATCATATGGAAATGATAATAGAAGAAACTTAGTCATGAATGCGACGGGTGATAATAATATTAGAATAGCAGGTGAAGTTCATGATCAGTTTATTGATTGATACATCAAATCAGGCCTTATCTGTAGCACTTAACCGTGATGGTAAACTCGTTGCGGAAATCAATACGAATTTTAAAAAAACACATTCTGAAACTCTATTAGAAAATATCAATAAACTCTTAAATATTGGAGATATTAAGAAGCAAGATATAGACCGTGTGATTGTTGCAAGGGGACCAGGTTCTTATACAGGTATAAGAATTGCAGCTACTGTTGCTAAGATGCTAGCAAAAGGCTTAAATATCCCACTGTACTCTGTATCTTCGCTCTTTGTACTTGCAGCATCAGAAAGAATTGAGGGTCCTGTAACAGCCCTTATAGACGCTAGACGTGAAAGTGTCTTTACTGCAACATATGACTTTAAAAACAGTGAAGTTAAGATTGTTAACGAACCAGAATATAAAACATTCATAGATGATAAGGCATCAACTTATTTTTTAAATGGTGATGAGAAGCGATCAATTCATATAAGCGAATTTGTCGACGTTGGACCTAGAATTGCATGTGTAGAACAATATAATAATATGTTAAGGGAAGAAGATGTTGATGCGTTTACCCCTGATTATTTACGTATCTCGGAGGCGGAAAGAAATTGGCAGGACAACCAGCAATAAGAAAAATGCAGCTTGAAGATTTAAATACTGTAATTAAGATAGAAGAAGAAGCATTTAAAGATACGACTTGGACAATTGAGGCATATACGAGGGAACTAGTTATGAATCAATTTGCACACTATTTTATCCTAGAAATAGATGATGAAATTGTGGGTTATACTGGTATCTGGTTGGTCATTGATCAGTGTCAAATTACGACAGTTGCTATCAAAAAATCGATGCGTGGTAAGGGCTATAGCCATCTTTTAATGGAACATATCAAGGAATTTGTTAGAGGTCAGGCAGATACGATTTCCTTGGAAGTTAGAGTAGACAATACACCCGCTTTAACGCTGTATGAAAAAAGTGGTTTTAACTATGGTGGCGTACGTAAAAATTATTATGGAGAAGGGCTTGATGCACACGTGATGTGGGTGAATATTGATGAGTAAAGATGTGAAGATACTAGCAATTGAAACAAGCTGTGATGAAACTGCTGCGAGTGTCATTTTAAATGGTAATGAAATACTATCTAATGTTGTCGTCAGTCAAATAGAGAGTCATAAGAGATTTGGAGGCGTTGTGCCTGAAGTTGCTTCAAGACATCACGTTGAGTCCATTACTAAGGTAATAGAGCTTGCAATGGATGAAGCAGAACTAGAACCAAGTGACCTAGATGCTGTGGCTGTAACAGAAGGTCCGGGTTTAATTGGTGCCTTATTAATCGGTATTAATGCTGCGAAAACTTATGCCTTCGTTCATGACCTCCCATTAATCCCAGTTCATCACATTGCTGGTCATATTTACGCAAGTCAGCTCGAACAACCACTACAGTTTCCACTCGTCTCATTGGTAATTTCAGGTGGCCATACAGAGCTTGTTTATATGAAAGATCATTTTTCTTTTGAAATCATCGGGGAAACTAGAGACGATGCAGTGGGGGAAGCTTTCGATAAGGTCGCCAGAGTGATTGATTTACCGTATCCAGGCGGACCACATATCGATAAACTTGCTCAAACTGGGGAAGACACCTTTGATTTCCCCAGAGGTTTAATGAAGGAAGATACTTACGATTTTAGTTTTTCAGGTTTGAAGTCGGCTGTCATAAACAAACTTCATAATTATCGACAAAAAGGTTTAGAAGTCAATAAAAATGATGTAGCGGCAAGCTTTCAAAAAAGTGTCGTGGATGTTTTAACAGATAAGACCTTCAAAAGCTTAAAAGCGTATAAGGTAAAAAATCTAGTCATTGCAGGTGGGGTAGCTGGAAATAGTGAGATTCGTCAGCGTTTTTCTGAACTGAGTGAGGAGAATGGTATAGCTTTACACATTCCTGCCCTAAAATTTTGTACGGACAATGCTGCAATGATTGGTGCTGCAGCTTATCATTTATATACAAAAGACCACAGAGCAGACCTTACCCTAAACGGTAGAAGTTTTATAGATATAGAGGCTTATGAATTTACGACCTAGAAATTTAGTGTAAATTTTGTTATAATGAGTATAAATAATTTTAAGGAGTGACAGAAATGGGAATCCCACGTATTTGGACAACAATTTTGAATCAATAATTAAATAATTCAAAAGTCTTGTCCAAACTATATTACATGGGAGTAGTATGCCTATTTTTAACACATTTTATAGTACGGTAAAGACAGCTTAAAGCTGTCTTTTTTTATGACCTAAATATAGTTTGCAAGCTCATAAGGAGTGCAAATTATAATGAATACTTTAACAATAAGATTAAAAGATATATCAGTTAGTTTTGGCAATAAGGATATCTTTGATATCGATGATTTATCAGCCTATATTAATGATCGAATTGCAATTGTTGGTAAAAACGGTACAGGAAAATCAACTTTGCTAAAACTACTTGCAGGTGAATTAGAAGAATATACTGGGGAAGTTCAAAGAGAAAACGACTTTAACTATTTTAAACAAATTGAAGACACTAATTATCAAAGTGATAATGATATGGACTTTGAGATGCTAAGCCGCTTAAATGTTCCAGAGAATGAGGGTATGAGCGGAGGAGAACAAACTAAATTTAGAATTGTTAAAGCCCTTTCGACATATCAATTAGGACTATTACTAGATGAACCGACAACACATCTGGATAGTGAAAGCATAGACTATCTTTTAGATGAATTGAGATACTATTACGGTACTTTAATATTTGTAAGCCATGATCGATATTTTATAAATCAGTTGGCAACAAAAGTTTGGGAAATCTCAGATGGTACGATAAGAGAATTCAATGGGAATTATGATGATTATTTAGAGACAAAAGAAAAAAAAGCACTAGAGCAAGCTCACGAACATGAAAAAACGGTTAAGGAAAAAGCAAGGCTCGAAGCTGCGATCGACAAAAAAGCTCAGAAGGCAGAGAAATTGGCTGGAAAAGCTAAAGGAAATGATATTAAACCGGATCGACTATCAAGTTCCAAACAAAAAGATACTGTACAAAAACAAGCTTTTAAGGCAGTTAAAGCCATGGAGAGCAGGTTGAGTCAGTTAAAAGAAACATCATCGCGGATGGAGAGTAAAGACATTCAATTCCCTCTTTCAAAAGACTTAGAAATGCATAACAAATTTCCGATTATGGGAAGAGATGTATCTATTTCTAGGGGAGATCGATTACTTCTAGATCAGGTTAATTTTCAATTTCCACTAGGAGCAACCATAGCAATAACTGGAAGCAATGGTTCTGGGAAATCGAGTTTCCTAAATGAGTTAATACATGACGAGGAAGGGTTTGAGCTATCTCCTAAAATAAAATTTGGATTTTACAAACAGATGGATTATAAATTACAGGGCAATACCTCTGTCTTAGACTTCCTACTAGCCAAATCTACACTCACTGCAGATAAAATTAGAGCGATATTAATTAATTTAGGTTTTACTATCGATGAAACAATAAAACCAGTGAACAAGCTAAGTGGAGGAGAAGCTACAAAAGTGTCCTTAGCACTCATGTTTGTCGAACCTTCCAATGTGATTATTATGGATGAACCAACGAACTTTATCGATATTAAAACGATTGAGGCATTGGAGAAATTCATTAAGGGCTATAAAGGTACAATTATTTTGACCTCACATGATAAATATTTTGTTAACAGAATCGCTGATTATGTTTATAAAATTGAAAATCAAAACTTAGTAGAAGTTCGCTAAAACGGGTATGTAGTAATGTAAAATTATTTAAGGAGTGAGTCGAAGATTAAAAATGTCCAGTACTTTAACTTTGCGGATGCGTTAGGTGCTTTAAAATTTTATGAAGAAAATTTCGGGGCAACAGAAGTTGAAACAGCTTTAGCGTCTGATCCAATGTTTAAAGAAAACTTAGATCAAATGGGAATGACTGAAGAAGAGGCTGAAACATTTGTGATGAATGCATCATTTAAGATTTTAGACCAGCCCTTTATGGTAAGTTCAACTTGGGGGCAAAAGGAAATCGACAACTCAGGTGCCATCAACGTTTTTACCTTCGATTCAAGTAACGAAGCGGAAGTACAGACAATTACAGACTTTTACAACAAAGCAGTCGAAGCAGGTTTTGAAGTAACAATGGAACTCGGTCCGACTGAATGGTCGTCACATTTTGGTGGGGTCAAAGATCCATATGGTGTTGAGTGGATGTTTAACGGAGAATAGAAATGTATATAAGCATGTTCTTTTAAAGAGCATGCTTTTTTCTTTTTCATTTATGACTTTACGAACACATATTCAGTTCATAATACGTTTGGCCGGCCTATAGACTGTTCTATAGAGAACATACGTTTTGTCCACAAAGTGTGCATAAGTTGTGGGTAAAACTGTCGTATTTGTGTATTAATCTGTGCATAACTATGTTGAAAACATAATTTTTTGTGGATAAAATCAATGAATTGTTGATAATATAGCATTATGATTGTGGAAAACTCATCTTCCATTTTGTGTATATTGAAATCGAACATACGGTTAAATCCTCTTAACAATATGTATGAATATGGGGAGAGTAGGAGCGAGTTGGAACTCGAAAAGAAATCGAAGGGCAGCAATCCAGATAGCCGGAACTCGAAAAAAACGACTACCACTCTTCATAAAATAGGTGGTAGTCGTTCATTCAAAAATCTAAAGCTCAGCTAATTTTTCTTCTGCTTCTTCCCATTCTTCCATACTCTTCTCAATACGAGCATTGATTTCAAGGAGCCGTTCATTTAATTCTTGGGCTTTTTCATAGTCATTAAAAACTTCGGGAGCGACAAGTTTGTCTTCAATTGCAGTGAGCTCGCTTTCTAATTCTTGTATTTCCTTTTCAAGTTCTTGACTCTTTCGCTTAATTTTCTTAAGATCATTTCTTCTTTGTTTTTGAGCTTGGTAGTCAACACCTGTATCTGCTTTTGGTGCGTCGACCACACCTTGATTAGTAAATTCCAATTCTTTTTTCTTATGTGTGAAATAACTATAGTCGCCGTCTACCAACAGTACTTTATCCACTTCTATTTCTAATACTTTACTGGCAATCTTATCGATAAAGTAACGGTCATGTGAAACGAATATAATCGTACCTTCAAAATTCGCTAAGGCACTTTCCAACACTTCTTTACTGTCTATGTCTAGGTGGTTCGTTGGTTCATCTAGAATCAGTAAATTGTTTTCTTCAAGCATCAGTTTAGCGAGCTGTATTCTCGCTTTTTCTCCACCACTTAGGTCATTGACTTGTTTTTTTACCTCATCTTGAGTAAAGAGGAAGCGGCCGAGTATCTTTCTAACATCGCTTTCCTTCATATGCGGATATGCACTCCACAGTTCTTCTAAGACGGTGTTTACAGATGTAAATTCAGCCTGTTTTTGATCATAGTATCCAATTGAAACATTTGTCCCATATTGAATTTCACCTTTTAATTTAGGGATTAATTTTGCAATCGTCTTAGCCAGTGTAGATTTACCAATACCATTGGGGCCAAGAATACCCAGTCTTTCGCCTTTATCAACATTAAAACTGAGTTGATCTCTTAAGACGTGGTCCTTGTAGCCAATCGCAACATCTTTTAGACGGAGTACATCATTACCGCTTTCCTTTTTAATCGTAAACTGGAAGTCCGCACTCGAACGGTCGATGTATGGTCTATCCATCTTGTCCATCATCTCAAGTTTCTTTCTTCTATCTTTTGCCATACCTGAAGTAGAGGCGCGGGCAATATTTTTATCGATAAAGGTTTCTAAACGCTTAATTTCACCCTGTTCTCTTTCGTACTGTTTCATTTGTAACCTGTAGTTCTTCTCTTTTTCTTTAACATAGTTAGTGTAATTTGTATGGTAAAGCGTGCCACGCTGTAATTCGACTTCAAAAATCTTATCCACTGTTTTGTCTAAGAAGTAGCGGTCGTGAGAAATAATGACGATAGCCCCAGAATAAGTTTTAATATATTGTTCTAGCCATTCGACTGTAGACATGTCTAAGTGGTTAGTTGGTTCGTCTAACAGTAGGAGGTCAGGTTGATTCAAAAGCATCTTACCTAGAGCTAAACGTGTTTTTTGACCACCTGAAAACTCAGCGACTTTCCTGTTTAAATCAGCCTCTGTAAAATTTAAACCTATTAAAACAGCTTTAATTTGAGCATCAATTGTATAGCCGTCCAGTCGCTCGAATTCTAGCTGAATACTTTCATAGCGCTTCAATTGCTCATCATAGTCAGCTTCTGAATTATCATGTTCACTCAACCATGTTGCAATATGCTCCATATCTTTTTGCATTTTTAATATGTGAGCAAATGGCTTTTGCATTTCATTATAAACACTTTCATCTGACTCCAAAGTCATCTGTTGTGATAAATAACCCATGTTTACATGTTTTGGCATACTCAATGTGCCTGTATCATAGGTTAATTCGCCGGCCATAACTTTCATCAAGGTACTTTTACCTGCACCATTTTTACCAACGATACCCAAAGTTTCACCAGATTTTATTTCTAAATCTATATGTTCAAAAATAGTATTTGTACCATATGCCTTAGAGACATTTCCTAATTGTAAAAGAATCATATTAAATACCTCGTTTCCTATTTAATTTTACATGAAAAATGGACAAAATTCGACTAGATATAGCGGTGTCAGCAGATATAGATTATGTTATAATGTGGAGAATAGACATACAGAGGTGAAAGGAATGGCGAACAAGAAGAAAATTCCTAATGCAACTATGAAAAGACTACCTCTCTATTACCGTTATTTTAAGCAAGAAGAACATAATGGTAATGACAGAGTATCATCGAGAGAAATTAGTGAAGCCCTAGATATTGATTCGGCAACCATCCGCCGTGATTTTTCCTACTTTGGAGAATTGGGTAGAAAAGGATACGGCTATAATATCGGAAGTCTTTTAAAATTCTTCATGGAACATATTCAAGGCAACGATGTAAAAAATGTAATTTTAGCTGGGGCAGGGAATCTTGGTAGTGCACTGTTGAACTACAAATTTGCCAACATTCATGATAAAATGAACGTAGTTGGTGCTTTTGACAGTAATGAATCACTTGTAGGTAAAACTATAAATGATATTGAGATTTTTCATGTCAATGATATGGAGCAAATAATCAACCAAGAAAATGTTGAAGTCGCAATTATGACTGTACCTATGGAAGCGGGACAAGAAACAGCGGAACGACTTGAAGCGGCTGGTATAAAAGGAATTTTAAACTTTACACCGATTCGATTGAACGTTAGTCCTGACGTCACAGTACATAGTATTGATCTTGGTGTTGAACTCCAGGCATTATTTTTCCAAATGAAGATTAAATAGGAGGGGTATAATATGATAGATGTTCTTTTACCAAATACATTAATGGCTGTAACTCCAGTTAGCTTGATTGTTATCGCAGTGGTTGCATTAATTATTTTTGGACCGAAAAAGTTACCACAATTTGGACGTGCAGTAGGGTCTACTTTAAAAGAGTTTAAAGATGCAACTAAAGGGCTTGCTGAAGATGACGAAGAAGATGACAAAGTCAAAAAAGACGATAGCGCAGTAAGCAAAAAAGAAGAACCAAAGAAAATTGAATCAGAAGCTTAAACTAGGGGTGGCGAAAGCCGCCTCTTTTTAAAGAGGTGAAAGCTAAATTGGTAGATGAAGAAAGAGATTTTACAGAGCATTTTGATGAATTGAGAAAACGTATATTGATTGCAATGTACTTCTTTGTTGCCGCTCTATTTATAGGTTTTTTCTTATCTAAACCTTTAATAAATCAAATGCAAAATGCACCCTGGACAGAAAATATTCAAATGCATGCATTTCAGGTTACGGATCCATTAAAAATATACTTAGTTGTTATCATTATTATTGCATTCATAATTATCTTACCAGTAATCTTGTACCAACTCTGGGCATTTATTGCACCGGGATTGTATGAGAAAGAACGAAAAGTGACCTTGCTATACATTCCAATAGCCATGGTGTTGATGTTAATCGGTATGGCTTTTTCATACTTTATAGTTGTACCATATATTATTCAATTTACATTTGAACTATCCCTTGAAATGGGTATAGAAACGACTATAGGAATTAGTGAATATTTTGGTTTTCTATTTAGAACCGTACTACCATTTGGCGTTATTTTCCAACTGCCAGTCGTAGTACTATTCTTAACCCAACTTGGTATCATTACACCAATGTTCTTAAAACAAAATAGGAAGTATGCATACTTCATTATGTTTGTACTGGCTGCTTTAATTGCACCGCCAGACTTTATGACGCATTTATTATTAACAGTACCGATGATTATCCTCTACGAAATTAGCATATATGTATCTAAAGTCGGTTACCGAAGATATTTAAAAGCAGAACAACAACTCTTAGAAGATGAATTAAAATAAAACGGGAGGCGAGTGAACAGATATGCCAAAAAAGCTAGAAGAATTGACACGTACAGAAACGGATCAGCTGATTAAAACGGCGAGTGAATCGAAGTGGCAGTCCGTATATCATGTTCAGCCACCGTTTGGTTTTTTAGGTGCCCCGACTGGTTTTAATTATATAAACGGTATCTACCATTTATTTTATGAGTGGTCACCTGATAGTCGTCTTGTAGAAACACCAGACTACAAATACATATATCATGTGACTTCTAAGGAC
Source organism: Jeotgalicoccus huakuii (assembly GCF_036665975.1). Classification (NCBI taxonomy): domain Bacteria; kingdom Bacillati; phylum Bacillota; class Bacilli; order Caryophanales; family Staphylococcaceae; genus Jeotgalicoccus; species Jeotgalicoccus huakuii. The sequence continues at coordinate 9,269 of NZ_JAVIYN010000027.1, forward strand.
TTAGTTCATTTTCACAATGAAGGTGTCAAAGTTAGACCAGGTAGTTTATATGATGAACATAGTATTCACGGTGGTAGTTTATCGAAAATATTTAATGAAGTATCGTACTTTTACACTGGGGAACGCGTGAAAAATGATACGACACTTGTCACTCAGCTTGGTGGCTATATGAATACGGATGGCAAGATTCAGAAGTATCCAGCGCCCTTATTAAGAAATTCTCCAGCAATGACAAAAGAATTCTTTAGAAATCCTTATTTAACGGTCATCGACCGGGAAGTCGTTATGTTTATAGGCACCATGAATGATGAAGAATTCGGGCGAGTAGCAGTATACAGAGGACCTTCAGTTGAGGACTTAAAGTTCGATGGTATATTAGATACTGGCTACAAGGCCTTCGGTTATTTGTGGGAAAGTCCGGAATTCTTTGATCTAGACATGGATTCAGTCTTTATCTTTAATGCTAGAGGCTTAGATAAGTTTGGACATCATTTTTGGAATATCTATCAGTCAGGCTATATGATTGGAGATTTTCAAAGAGAAGGCAATTATTTTATACATGATGAGTTCTATGAATTCGATAGAGGTTTCGATTTTTACCGGCCTGTAACAACGCTTGATGAGGATGGAAATAGAGTGTTAATAGCTTGGATGGGTGCAGAAGAGAGTAGCTATCCGTCTAGAGAAGATGAAACAACAGGTGCGTTGACGATTCCAAGAATATTAGAAGTTGAGAATGATCGATTGATACAAATACCACACCCAGCACTTGAAAAGTTACGGGGTGAAGCTATTACTGCTGAAGGCTACTTCAGAGAATATCCAGCAAAATTGACGGATTTCTACGGGGAGGTCTATGAGTTAATCGTCGATATTTTAGAAAATAACGCTTCGATATTACATATCTATTTACGAAAAAATTCACGTCATGAAACAAAATTAACATACGATAGTACAGAAGGCGTTCTGACCCTAGATCGTACATTTTCTGGAGAAACGATTGAGAATGTTGATGGAACCACGAGAAGTGTTGAACTAGAAGAACCTTTAGATAGTTTAAGAATCTTTATGGATCACTCTTCAATCGAAGTATTCGTGAACGATGGAAAATACACGATGACATCTAGAATATTTCCAAGTCATGATGCTAAAGGTGTGGAATTTGTTACAGAGTACGGAGACTGTCATGTCCAGCTCATGCAGTATTCATTAACTAGCCGAACATAATGAAATAGAAAGAAAAATAAGATAATTACAGATAATAGCATATATTTATGTAACATTTATTTCGTTAGAGTGCTATAATTACACCATAATATTGAAAAATTAAAAGAAAAAGTCTGCTAAATGAGGTGTATACAAATGTTTTCTGTACTTAGCCAAATTAACAAACGCTTAGAATATATGACGCCAGTAGAACAAAGAATTGCGGATTTTATGCTGACCAACCCTAACAAGGTTATCAATATGCCTGTAAAAGAAATTGCGAAAAGTTCGGACACAAGTGATGCCGCCATAGTTAGGTTTGCTAAAAGAATTGGTCTTCGGGGTATCAAAGAATTAAAAGTTGAACTTGCTAAAGAATTGCATACCTTAGATAAGGAAAAAATTTCACGAGTGATTGAACTAGAAGATGATAATCATGCTGAAATTTTTGATAAGGTATTTAAAAATACCATTCAAGCCCTATACAATACAGAAAAAATTGTCAGCCGTAAAAAGATGATTGAAACTGCTGAACATATTTCAAAAGCGACAAATACATTCATTTTTGGTGTGGGTGATTCAGCAAACGTTGGCCACGATATCGAACAAAAATTACATAGAGTGAATATCAATGCCTTTTTTACTGCAGACAAATACCTTTGTATGACACGCTTAACAAATGCTAAAAAAGATGATGTCCTTTTTGTGATTACTTTATCAGGTAAGACACAGGAAGTAATTGAAATTGTTAAATTAGCTAAAAAGCTAGGTGTCTTTACAATTATACTGACGCAAAATCATTCATCAGTTGCTAAGAGAAATTCAGATTTAGCAATCGAAATTACTGAAGAAGAAACGAATATTCAATACATGAATATGACGAGTAGAATCGCTCAATTGGTGATATGTGATGTGTTATTCTTCTATGTCTGTAAAGCGCTAGGAACCTCGGCATATCAGACTATAATCAACACATATGATGTTACACATTAAGAAAATTACATTATAATACGCAGATATTAAGGTTCTGTAACATATTCTAAATTTTATAGTATTTCTGTATTCATTCCCTTATAATTTTATGTGACATATTTAAGTTGAAAAAGTTATAAAGCATAGTCAAAGTATATGGAGGGATGAGAAATGCAAACTCGTAAAATTAAAAAAATGAAATTGGCCTCTGCATTAGTGCTGACGACAATATTAATCCCTAACATTGCTTTTGCTGATGAGGAAATAGATGAAAATACAGATCCTGTTGAAAGTGGTTTGGATGAATCAGTAGAACAAGAAACTGAAGAACCAGTTGAAGAGACTCAAGAAGAAGAAGTCGAAACGCCACAGACTCAAACTTTTAATAACGAAGAAGTAGAAAGTAATGCTAGTGAGACTGATAGTGAAGGATCAGAGGATGTAGAAACAAATGGTCAGCCAGAACAAACAGAAGAAGAAATGACTGATGATTCAGGTTCAGGTGAAACGGAAAATGACACAACTAATGATTCTGGCGCAGAAGAAACAGAAAATGATGCACCAATACTAGAACCAGCTGATCCTAACGATGATGGTGAAGGAAATGATACCACACCACCAGTTGATGATAGTGAAGACGGTACAGAAGTACCAATTGAGACCCCATCTGAAGAAGACACTAACATTGATGAAGGATCGAATGGAAATTTTGAAGAAGATTCAAATCAAGAACAACAAGGTTCAGAAGAGAATCAAGGTGAAGCGGACGTTAGCTCACCCGGTAACCAGACAGATGAAGGTACAGAAACTGATTTACCAGAGTACACAGAAAACAATGATTTAGGTGAAGGTCAGGAACCAAATCAGAACAATAATCAAGAGAGTAATTCATCAACTTACCCAGAAGAAGAAAACGCTGGTAATGCTTCTGAAGAAGCAGTAGATACTGAAAACAGTGATAATGAATCAGAAATGGAAAGACCAAATGAAGCGGCTGAAGTAGAAGAAAGTTCATCAGAACAGTCAGCAGTATCAAAACCGAAAAAACTGTATCGTTATGATTATGGTGATATCTTACGAGGGATAACATTAGAAAGTGAAACGATTGAAAAAGATATTTCGACATTAGATAAACGAGTGTCACGAGTGATGTCATCAAAAATCATTGAAGAAAAAGATTTAACTGAAGCAGACAAATTAGAAATTGAAGAGAAGATTAAAGCCGAAGAAGTTACAGCTGAAAGTGAAAGAGAAGAGCTACCAAACACAGGAGAATCAAGTAATTCTAACTTCGTTATCGTAGGAATCCTATCACTTTTAGGCGCAGGCTTAGTGCTCTCATCAAAACTACTTAAAACAAATAGTTAAATATCACGGCATGCCTTCTAGATAATAGGAGGCATGTTTTTTATTTGGTTAGGTAGAAAATATCTGATGTAACGAGTTAGGTGCGCTTCGAAATAAAAACGAAGCTGAAGTAATGAGTTAGATTCGCTTCGAAGTAAAAACGAAGCTGAGGTAATGGGCTAGGTACGCTTCGAAAAATAAACGAAGCTGAAGTAATGAGCAA
>NZ_JAVIYN010000028.1:0-4013 GCF_036665975.1 Jeotgalicoccus huakuii
CTTATAATAGAAAGACAAATCTAAAGTTTGGTAATATGAATGGAACCCTAGTATAATAAGCAGAAATGATGGTAAGGGAGTGAGCAAAATGAGGATTGAAAGAGTGAACGACTCGACCATTAAGTTCTTTCTAACGTATACAGACATTGAGAGTCGAGGTTTTAACAAGGAAGATCTTTGGATGAACCGCCAACGTGGAGAGGAATTCTTTTGGACAATTATGGACGAAGTAAACAGTGAACAGACTGAAGATTTTTCCATGGATGGACCATTATGGATTCAAGTACATGCTTTTGACAAAGGAATAGAAGTCGTTGTATCTAAATCTCAACAAGAGCAAGATTCATACGGTATGGAGTCTTATTCAATGAATTTTGAAAATCGTGATCTCGAATCTTATATTGACAAATCCATCCAGGATAGACCGCCTCAAGTACAACCAAATAGAGAATTAGATGTACCAGTCATTTCAGAGCCATTAACTGTACGTTTTAGAGACTTTGAAGACTTGATTAAATACACGTATGAAACTGAACATGATGAAACAACATATGAAGATCTACTCTATGTGTTGGACGGTAGATATTATTACCAAATGTACTTCGACTACAGAACGCATTTTGATCACATGGAAGGTATTGAGACAAAGCTGCTAGAATATAGCGAGCCTACACAAATTGCAAGTGCATATCTGGAAGAATACGGTAAAATTATAATGAGTAATAATGTTAGAGCTCAAGTTAGACGTTATTTTCAAGAAAAATAATTAACTTGTCTGAAAAAAAGATTTCCCCTCCTTATTTCCTATATATAGGATAAGGAGGTTTTTTTATGTTTTTAGCTCAAGATGAATTTGGTAGTCAAGTGTTTGCCCACCAAGCTGTTAAAAATGAATCTTATTTTTGTCCTGTCTGTGAAGCACCGGTAAGGCTGAAGGCGGGTAAAGTCAAAGTTGCACATTTTTCTCACCAACATATTTTACAATGTACACGGTATCTCTATAAAAAAGAATCATTAATGCATTTGAAATTAAAACATGATATTTATACTGAATTAAACAAAATATATGCGACTGCAATGGAATATTACCTAAAAGAAATTGAACAGATTCCAGATGTCCTTGTCAATTATCAACTCGCCATTGAAATACAGTTATCTCGAATTAGTGCGGATTTGGTTGCTATAAGGACAAAGGGTTATAACAAATTAGGTATGAAGGTCATCTGGCTAATCAACGACGCTGAAGTGAAGAAAGACGAGTGTTTATTAAGTCTTAATCACTTTCAATATGCGACGACAACTGACCATAAGTTGTTTACGATTAATACTGAGTCTTTATCAGTCAATATATATCACATAGGGCATCATGTTGGTAATAACCGGTTTATTTATAGAAGCGAAAAAATACAGGTTAAAGACCTTTATGGATATAGTAAAAGAGTAGACTGGCCGAATGACTATAAGCTAAGTCAAAGCATGGTAAAAAACATTCTATACCATGAAAAGTCAGCTAAATCTGTGTTAAATCCAACTCTGACTTATCTATATCAATTGGATATCCATCATCAACACATTCCAAAACGGTTTATAATGACGTGTCTGTATGAGCGAGATATCTTGAATTCACCGCTTGAATGGAAGCTGTATATTCACTACCACTTAAATAGGGGAACTTTTAATCTTCAAATCTTTATGGATTTTATTAAGTTGAGAACCAATGGGGATATTCTCGAAAAGCATATAATCGTTAAAAATCTAGTTCGATACTACTTAAAAGTTTTTCGGGATTCGGAAGATATTGCTTGAACAAAATTATGATTATTGAGAAAATTGGAGTATTAATCTATGGAGGTTTTAACAATGGGGAAATTAATCACAAGAGAAGAACAACAACTAGAAAACACATGGGATTTAACAACAATCTTCCAATCTGATGAAGAGTTTGACAAGGCTTATCAAGATTTAGAGAATAAGCTAGATCTAGCAGATAAATTTAAAAATGGATTTTCTTCAGCTGATGAGCTAGCGGATGCTTTAGAAACTGAAAGGGAATTAGATGTAGAGCTCGGTAAAGTATTTGTATACGCGCACTTAAAACATGATCAAGATACTTCCAACGATACTTATAGTGCGCTAGAAAGTCGTGCACGTTCTTTAGCTGTTAAATATTCAGCAGCGTGGAGCTTCTTAGTACCAGCCATTATGGAAATACCTGAAGAAACCCTAAAAGAATATGCTCAATCTGAGCGATTAAATGAATTCAAATTTGACTTAGAAAAGTTAAATAAACAACGCCCTTATGTTTTAAGCGACAAAGAAGAACAGCTACTGGCACAAGCTGGTGAAGTAATGCATACGCCAACCCAAGTATACGGTATGTTTAACAATGCTGATATTACTTTTGAGCCTGCTGTAGACAAAGATGGTAACGAACATGAATTAAGCCAAGGTAATTTTATAGAATTACTCAAGTCATCTGACCGTATTTTAAGAGAATCAGCTTATAAGAGCTTATATACAGCCTACGATGCTTTCAAAAATACTTTGAGTCAAACGCTAGCTGGAGTAGTAAATACACACGTCTTTAGCTCGTCAATTAGAGGCTATGAATCAAGTCGTCACCAAGCTCTAGCAAATAATCATATCCCAGAATCAGTATATGATAACTTAGTCGAGACAGTGAATAATAATTTACATCTTTTACATCGTTATACAGAGATTCGTAAAAAATTCTTAGGTCTAGACCAACTTAAAATGTATGATTTATATGTACCATTAGTCGACGATGTTGATTTTGATATGACTTATGAAAATGCAAAAGAGTGGTTAGTCAATGCCCTACACCCACTAGGTGAAGAGTATGTAGACATTATTAAAGAAGGTTTGAACAACCGTTGGGTCGACGTTTATCAGAATAAAGGTAAACGTACAGGCGCATACTCATCAGGTACTTTTGGAACAAATCCATACATCCTAATGAACTGGCAAGATAATGTGAATAATCTATTTACTTTAGCACATGAATTTGGGCATTCAGTACACAGTTACTATTCAAGAAAAAATCAACCTGCCAACATGAGTGGTTATTCAATCTTTGTAGCAGAAGTCGCAAGTACATTTAATGAAGCACTTTTAGCTGACTTTATGTTTAAAAATTTAACTGATGATAAACAAAAGCTTTACTTATTGAATGAGCAGTTAGAAGGGTTTAGAGGGACAGTGTTCCGTCAGACAATGTTTGCAGAATTTGAACACAAGATCCATACATTAAAAGAGTCAGGTGAGCCATTAACAGCAGGTAAGTTAAACGAAGTGTATGGTGATCTCAACAAGAAATACTTCGGTGAAGCTGTAGATTATGATGATTACATTTCAGTAGAGTGGGCGAGAATTCCTCACTTCTATATGAATTATTATGTGTATCAGTATTCAACTGGTTATTCAGCAGCAGCAAGTTTATCTAAACAAGTACTAGAAGGTGATCAAGAAACAGCTGAACGTTACATTAACGAATTCCTGAAAAAAGGGTCATCAAATTATCCAATTGAGATTCTAAAAAATGCAGGAGTCGATATGACGACAGCAGAACCAATTGAAAATGCCCTAGCTGTTTTTGAAGCACAACTTGATCAATTTGAAGAATTACTAGATAAATTAAAACAATAACTATGTGAATTCGTTTACATTATGACAAAAGTGTGAAAAACTGTTCAAAATGTTGTGCGAGCCCAATAACCGTGTTATATTAAACACATGAAAATTTTATCACTGAAAAACATACCCCTTTGTTAACAGTATAAAATTTCTCCCATCCCCTTTGTTTGAGCAGTACATTATAGAAGATGTACTGCTTTTTTGTGTCTAATTTTAAGACGGCCTTGATATGTGGGAGAGGGATATTGAATCGAAGGGTAGCAATTCAAAAAAGACTATAAAATCTTCCATACATACAAAACATACAAAAAATCCCGCCTACCAAGCTCTACTGAGAGCAAAGTAAGCGGGATTTAAAT
>NZ_JAVIYN010000029.1:0-2763 GCF_036665975.1 Jeotgalicoccus huakuii
GCCTGGCAGCGTCCTACTCTCACGGGACGTCAGTCCAACTACCATCGGCGCTGGAGAGCTTAACTACTGTGTTCGACATGGGAACAGGTGTGGCCTCTCCGCCATCGCCGCCAGACTTTGAATGTATATACATTCAAAACCAAATAGAAGTGTCAGTAAAGAGTGAACGCACTCTGAATTTCTTACTTTGAATAAGTCTTCGATGGATTAGTATTCGTCCGCTCAATGTGTCACCACACTTACACGCCGAACCTATCAACCTCATAGTCTCTGAGGCATCTATTGGGGAAATCTCATCTTGAGGGGGGCTTCATGCTTAGATGCTTTCAGCATTTATCCCGTCCATACGTAGCTACCCAGCTATGCCGTTGGCACGACAACTGGTACACCAGTGGTATGTCCATCCCGGTCCTCTCGTACTAAGGACAGCGCCTCTCAAATTTCCTACGCCCACGACGGATAGGGACCGAACTGTCTCACGACGTTCTGAACCCAGCTCGCGTACCGCTTTAATGGGCGAACAGCCCAACCCTTGGGACCGACTACAGCCCCAGGATGCGATGAGCCGACATCGAGGTGCCAAACCTCCCCGTCGATGTGAACTCTTGGGGGAGATAAGCCTGTTATCCCCGGGGTAGCTTTTATCCGTTGAGCGATGGCCCTTCCATGCGGAACCACCGGATCACTAAGTCCGTCTTTCGACCCTGCTCGACTTGTTGGTCTCGCAGTCAAGCACCCTTGTGCCTTTACACTCTATGAATGATTTCCAACCATTCTGAGGGTACCTTTGAGCGCCTCCGTTACTCTTTAGGAGGCGACCGCCCCAGTCAAACTGTCCATCTGACACTGTCTCCCAGCCGGATCACGGCTGCGGGTTAGAACCTCAACCACACCAGGGTGGTATCCCACCAGTGCCTCCACATAAACTAACGTCCATGCTTCATCGGCTCCCACCTATCCTGTACAGGTGGAGTCGAGATTCAATATCAAACTACAGTAAAGCTCCACGGGGTCTTTCCGTCCTGTCGCGGGTAACCTGCATCTTCACAGGTACTATGATTTCACCGAGCCTCTCGTTGAGACAGTGCCCAAATCGTTACGCCTTTCGTGCGGGTCAGAACTTACCTGACAAGGAATTTCGCTACCTTAGGACCGTTATAGTTACGGCCGCCGTTTACTGGGGCTTCAATTCGTACCTTCGCTTATGCTAAGCACTCCTCTTAACCTTCCAGCACCGGGCAGGCGTCAGCCCCTATACGTCACCTTTCGGTTTGGCAGAGACCTGTGTTTTTGGTAAACAGTCGCTTGGGCCTATTCACTGCGGCTTATATTTCTATAAGCACCCCTTCTCCCGAAGTTACGGGGTCATTTTGCCGAGTTCCTTAACGAGAGTTCGCTCGCTCACCTTAGAATTCTCTTCCCAACTACCTGTGTCGGTTTACGGTACGGGCAGATCAATTACTCGCTAGCAGCTTTTCTTGGCAGTGTGAGTCCGTATGCTTCGCCTACTATTTTCGGCTCCCCATCACCACTCAGCCTTACGCATGCCGGATTTGCCTAACATGCAGCCTTATGGCTTGGACGCGCTCTTCCTTCCGCGCGCTCATCTTTTCCTTCTGCGTCACTACTTCACTCAAATGCAATCATCTGGTACAGGAATTTCTACCTGTTGTCCATCGCCTACGCTTTTCGCCTCGGCTTAGGTCCCGACTTACCCAGAGCGGACGAGCCTACCTCTGGAAACCTTAGTCGTTCGGTGGACGGGATTCTCACCCGTCTTTCGCTACTCACACCGGCATTCTCACTTCTAAGCGCTCCACATGTCCTCTCGGTCATGCTTCGCCGCACTTAGAACGCTCTCCTACCATTAAAATAAATTTTAATCCACAGTTTCGGTAATATGTTTAGCCCCGGTACATTTTCGGCGCAGCGTCACTCGACTAGTGAGCTATTACGCACTCTTTAAATGATGGCTGCTTCTAAGCCAACATCCTAGTTGTCTGTGCAACGCCACATCCTTTTCCACTTAACATATATTTGGGGACCTTAACTGGTGGTCTGGGCTGTTTCCCTCTCGACAATGGACCTTATCACCCACTGTCTGACTCCCATACATCACATCTATGGCATTCGGAGTTTGTATGAACTCGGTAACCCGGGATGGGCCCCTCATCCAAACAGTGCTCTACCTCCACGATGCTAATATGAGGCTATACCTAAATATATTTCGGAGAGAACGAGCTATCTCCAGGTTCGATTGGAATTTCACCCCTACCCACAACTCATCCGGTCACTTTTCAACGTAAGTCGGTTCGGCCCTCCATTCAGTGTTACCTGAACTTCAGCCTGGTCATGGGTAGATCACCTGGTTTCGCGTCTACAAACATATACTCATTCGCCCATTTCAGACTCGCTTTCGCTGCGGCTCCACATTCTCTGCTTAACCTTGCATATATTCGTAACTCGCCGGTTCATTCTACAAAAGGCACGCCATCACCCCTTAACGGGCTCTGACTACTTGTAAGCACATGGTTTCAGGTTCTATTTCACTCCCCTCCCGGGGTGCTTTTCACCTTTCCCTCACGGTACTGGTTCACTATCGGTCACCAAGGAGTATTTAGCCTTGGGAGATGGTCCTCCCAGATTCCGACGGAATTCCTCGTGTTCCGCCGTACTCAGGATACATTCTAAATTGTTTCATCTTTCAACTACGGGACTCTTACCCCCTACGGTTGGCCTTCCCAGACCATTCGTCTAAATGTC
>NZ_JAVIYN010000030.1:0-1583 GCF_036665975.1 Jeotgalicoccus huakuii
TAAACTGGACCCTATAAACTGGACACCAATTGACCAAATTTTGATATTAATGGACATTCGTTGAGTCATCCTTTTTACTTAAAGACAAAGATGAATACTTCAATAAACCATTCGGACACTCACGAATAAAACAAATCAAGTGCCAGACAGGAGGCCATTATGGGAAATACATTCAGTACATCAGAAATTCAGTTACTTCGTCGCTCAGCTTACGTTGAAAGTGTGACAGAGAAGCAAATTTATTATGGAAAACGGTTTGAATTGGAGTATCATCGATTGATTCAAGCAGGATACACACCCACTGAAAGCTTTGAATTTCTAGGTCTAGCTCCGGATATCGTCGGTAAGGAACGTATTACAAAGTACAATTATCGCTATCACAATGAAAGAAAGGCAGAACTAGATCAAGCACCAACGCCGGAAGTGCCACAAAAAACGTTGATCCAGGAGTTGAAAGAAAAGGAGGCGGAAAATGAGTTATTAAAACAAGAAGTTGAATTTCTTAAAAAAAAAGATCAGATTATGCATCAATTCAAACAGCGCAAAAAATAACACATTACTACTTTCAGCTCATTTATGACACAGCGAACCGACCCAATAATTTATTGACGATTGTTACGATGACAAGACTGTGTGGGGTATCTAAAAGTGGCTATTATAACTGGGTGAAGCAAACAAGAGTGAATGAAGCGAAGCGAGAAGCACAAGATCAAACGGATTTTGAACTGATTTTAGAAGTGTACAAATATAAGGGCTATGACAAAGGCTATCGTACGATTCACATGATGTTACTCGCACGCGGGATTTTGATGAATACGAAAAAGATTCTGAGGCTGATGCAGAAATATAATCTGCGATGTGGGGTAAGAAAGCCGCGTCAGCACCGTATACGGGTAACACAAAGTCAGCAATTACGGGTGAAACCGAACTATGTCCAACGTGCCTTCAGAGCATATGGTCCTCGGAAGATATTACTTACAGACATTAGCTATTTGCCATACAGTCGAAATAAGTGGGCATATTTGAGTACGATCAAAGATGCTTATACGAATGAAATATTGGCTCACACTGTTTCAGAGAATCTACATCTTGAGTTTGTATTGGCATGTGTAAATCAGTTAAAAGAAGTCCCTGGCATCAATGCTCAGACCCCTACGATTATCCATTCTGATCAGGGCACACACTATACCAGTATTAAGTTTCAACAGCTTGTTAAAAATGAACATTATATTCAATCGATGTCACGTCGTGGAAACTGTTGGGATAACGCCCCACAAGAATCATTCTTTGGACATATGAAAGATCACTTACGTTTAGCTGAGTTAGATACATTTGAACAAGTAAAAACGGCCATTGATGAAATCATCTCCTACTACAACAATGACCGTCCACAATGGAAATTAGCCAAGCTAACTCCAACTCAATTTTACCAGTATTACAACACAGGTGTCTATCCATATCAGGACCTCGTAGAACCTGTACACTTACCGTCTGTAAGAACACTGGAACTTGATACTTAATTAAGTATCAAGTTCCAACAAGAAAAAGTGCCATTGAGTGTCCTTGACAAAGGGTCCACTTTA
>NZ_JAVIYN010000031.1:0-1497 GCF_036665975.1 Jeotgalicoccus huakuii
TGACGTGCACCCCTAAAGTTGAACTCCAAAATTCAACTTTAGGGGTGTTTTTCTATGTCTAAAAGATATTCAATAGAATTAAAATTGAAGGTAATTAATGAGTACTTAACTAGTGACAATGGTCTCAGAGTATTAGAAGCCAAATATAATATCAATCAAAGTTTAATCAGCACATGGCTCTCTCAGTTTAAAAATAAAGGGGTTCAAGGGTTGACCGCTGGGATGACGAGATCAACTTATTCTAAATCATTTAAACTAACCGTGCTACAATACCGTCTAGCACATCAGTTATCCTATAGAGAAACGGCTGAAACGTTTGATATACCGAACCTTTCTCTCATTGCGCAGTGGCAGAGTAAATACAATCGATATGGTATTCTGGGTTTAGAAAATAAACCGAAAGGTAGGCCCTCTAAATCGATGAAGCAGAATACACCTAAACAAAAGCGAAAAGAATTAGAGACTTTGAATGAAACTGAACGCGAAGAGCTGGAACGCTTAAGAGTAGAGAATCGGAAACTTGAGGTTGCCATCGCCCTAGAAAAAAAGTTACAATCCTTAGCTCGAGACAAAAGAACAAAGAAATAGTCAGAGCGATAATAGAGTTAAGGGAAACAGGGCTCTATATGCTTAAAGAACTGCTTGAGGTCGCAGGTATCGCAAAGAGCGTATTTAAGTACTGGAATGACCGTTTACCCGAAGAAAATAGTAAGGATACTGAGATTGTCCAATCTATCAAGGATATTGTGAATGAAAGTCAAGGCAGGTACGGTTATCGGCGGGTTTGCTTGGCGTTGAAAAAAAGAGGTATTATTGTCAATCACAAGAAAGTACTACGCTTAATGCGACAGAATCAATTACTTTGCGTAAAGTTTAAACATAGAAACCGTCAATATAAATCCTATAAAGGGAAAGTCGGTAAAATTGCTAAAAACAAACTGTCCCGTCGTTTCAAAACCGATCGCCCTTATCAAAAAGTATTGACTGATATCACTCAATTCACTGTTTCAGCATCAGGAGAAAAGCTTTACTTGTCACCATTTATGGATGTTTTTAGCGGAGAAATATTATCTTATACAATCAGTCGTGCACCGACACTGGATATTGCCATAAAGCCTTTAAAGGAATTGATTGAACACCGACCGGATTTAGCTTATCGAATGACGGTTCACTCGGATCAAGGGTGGCATTATCAGCATAAAAAGTGGGTCAGCCATCTTAAGGAACATAAAACATTTCAAAGTATGTCTCGAAAAGGCAACTGTCTAGATAACGCCCCTATGGAGAACTTCTTTGGTTTGCTTAAACAGGAAATGTTCTATGGACAACAGTTCATGACATATAAAGAACTCGAATCAGCGATTCATCAATATATAGATTTCTATAATAATGATAGAATTAAAACAAAGTTAAAAGGCATGTCTCCTGTAAATTACAGGAAACATACCTTTGAAAAAATAGTCTAATCAAAAAGTTCAACTTTTTGGGTTCACTACA
>NZ_JAVIYN010000032.1:0-1312 GCF_036665975.1 Jeotgalicoccus huakuii
GAATCAGAAGTCGATGCCATGAGCTATGTGAGTTTAAATGGATTGACCGATAACTCAAAATATATATCAATGCGTGGGGTTAATAATGAAGCCTTGATGCATAGCGAACTCGCAGATCATGCGAAACGATATGATTGGTATGTCAACAGTATTCTAGACAGTTTTTATAGAGTGCTTCCTTATACTCCCTCGGTGTCATATAACCGAGTGCACCATGTGGTCTAATATTGTTGTACCAATTCACATAATCAAATAGTTCAATTTTCAACTGTTGTAGAGATATAAAATGATACTGTCTAATGAATTCAGTTTTCAGTGCCTTAAATGTCGTTTCAGCAACCGCATTGTCATAGGGACAGCCCTTCATGCTTAGTGACCTTTGGATACCAAATGTATCAAGCACGTCATCAATCAAATGATTATCAAACTCTTTCCCACGGTCTGTATGGAACATTTGAACCTGTCTTAAACCATGCTTAATGGTGCTCAACGCTGCTGACACAAGATGGCTATCTTTATTTGTACCGGCACTATGTCCAACAATCTCACGATTAAACAGGTCAATAAATACACATATGTAATGCCACTTTCCAGCCACTTTTACATAGGTTAAATCACTGACGAGTACCTCCATAGGTGCGTGTCTAATGAAATTTCTACTGAGTCTATTTTTGATATTTAGTTCATTGGATTGTGAGGGATACGGTCTATATTTCAATGAAGTATAGGACGATACCAGCTTTTCTGTTTTCATAATCCGACCGATGCGTCTTCGAGAGACTTTGAATCCAAGTCTATTTAACTCATGTTTAATTCTACGTGTGCCAAAACACTGACGATTCGCATTAAATATCTCAACGACTTTATGGCTGATGATATCTTCTGAATCATCACCAGTCTGTTTATTCAGTTCATAATAATAGGTGCTTCTTGGGATTTGTAGGACTTTACACATTGCTGATACTGAATATTTATTGGCATTCTCACGAATGACATCTATTTTCGTCTCATGATCACCGCTGCTTGCTTTAAAATGTCATTTTCCATCTTAAGTTGTTGGTTTTCTTTTCTGAGTGGTCTCTTTTCTCTTTCTTCATCTGTTAAGTTATCTAAATGATTGAAAGAACCTGTCGCCTGATAATTCTTGACCCACTTATCTAAAGATGAAGGGGTTAGATCATACTCACGTACAATTTCAGATTTGGGTTTACCATTTTTAAATAATCGCACCATCTGTAGTTTAAACTCTGGGGTAAAGGTCCTTCTTGTTCTTGTCATAAAAAATCGCCTACTTTCTTTGATTTAACAATAA
>NZ_JAVIYN010000034.1:0-929 GCF_036665975.1 Jeotgalicoccus huakuii
GAGACATGAGCCCAAGCATCAGACATACACAAAAGCATTTAAGTCAATGGTGGTAGAAGAATATCTTAATCAATCCATTAGTTATAGAAGCTTAGCTATAAAATACAATATTCGTGCCTATTCTACTGTAAAGAAATGGGTTAAGGCGTATACTGAAGGTAAACGAGTTAAATCTACCTTCGGAGGTAAGCCATTGATGGTTAAGTCAAGACAGACCACATACCAAGAACGATTAGACATTGCACAGTATTATGAGGCAAATGAAGTGAGTATTCGTGAACTATCTGAGCTTTTTGATGTCACCTATCAGCAAGCTTATCAATATGTGAAAAAATATGAAGCAGCTGGAAAGTATGGTTTAGAAGACCGACGCGGCAAGCGAAAGCCTGAAGATGCATTGAGTGAAGTCGATCAATTGAAACGCGCGCTAGAACAAGAGCGTCGTCAACGTCGGAAAGTGGAAGTAGAGAATGCGTTTCTAAAAAAGTTGGAAGAACTCGAGCGGAGACAAAAATAAGCCGAGTTCGTGGCCATAGGGTGCATGAAGCCATTACTGAATTACACAGGGTCGGCTATACAATCTCGGAACTATGTGCGGTCGCAAATATCAGTCGTCAAGCATATTATAAATATTTGAACCGTCAGCCCCCACAATATGAGATTGAGAATGCAGTCATCGCATCCACCATTGCTGAGTTATACCTAAAATATAAAGGTGTCCCTGGATATCGAATGATGCGTCATCTAGTGAATCGCCAACTTAATACCGCATACGGTGCGAGACGTATCTTACGCATCATGCGACTCATGGGTATACAATCCGTCACACGTAAAAAGAAACAAGTCCGCACACAGAAATCTGGTGATTTGACTGCAACAAATACATTGGGTCGACAGTTCGTTTCTGAATTTAAGAATGAGAAATGGCT
>NZ_JAVIYN010000035.1:0-744 GCF_036665975.1 Jeotgalicoccus huakuii
AAAGTAAGTATCCACCCGTATAACGGGTGGCTTTTTTTCAGCCCTATAAGGGCTCATTCCGCACATACTCCCTAAAGGGAGCTCTCAAAAGACTGCCAACCGCTATTCACTTTACCTTTTATTTGGTTTTACTTTTTGAATGGATCCACGTATTCTCGTTTTGAAATTGAATCGAGCACCCTGTCATCTGCTTCCTGCTCTCTGATATACTTTTCAATCGTTTTTTGGTTCAGTCCGACGGTGCTCACATAGTATCCCTTCGCCCAAAACGTTCTGTTTCCATATTTGTACTTCAAATTCGCATGTTGTTCATGGATAAGTACGGCACTTTTCCCTTTCAAATATCCCATAAATCCAGAAACACTCAGTTTCGGCGGAATTCTCACAAGCATGTGTATATGATCAGGCATCGCATGTGCTTCGATAATTTCTACATCTTTCATATCACATAATCGTCTAAGTATTTTCCCTATGTCTTTTCGAAGTTGTCCATACACAACTTTTCTCCTATACTTAGGAGTAAATATTATATGATACTTACAATTCCATCTTGTATGTGATAAACTTTGGTCGTCTTTAGACATTCAATATGCCCCTTTCTTTTCTAAATAGCGGTTGGTAGCCATTATTTAGTATACAGAAAGGGGCATATTATCGCTAAAGCTACTTCATCCACACGCATAGCGTGTGGTTTATTTGTTTCGCACGTCTACGTGCTCAACCGACTGAAGTCACTAATAAAAA
>NZ_JAVIYN010000036.1:0-627 GCF_036665975.1 Jeotgalicoccus huakuii
TCATTTTATATCATCTTTACTTCAAATTAAAGAGCCTAATCTCGATTATACAAAGTCCACTGTTGAAGAAGTTTTCTATAAGGGTATTAAGTCCCTATTTATCACTGCCAAACTCACATATAATCCGACACATTGTCCAGCGTGTGGATGTATCAATGCCGATTATAGTATTGTCAAAAATGGCACGCGTACATCCCGAATCACCTTACCGCATGTTTCAGGTTTACCTGCATATTTGAAGTTATCTAAACAACGGTTTCTCTGTAAGCATTGTGACCACAGTTTCACTGCAGAAACCTCAATCGTTGATAAGTATTGCCACATCTCGACACGGACGCGTCAATGGATTGCCCACCAATGCGATCAGAGACTGACTGAAAAGTATATTTCAGAGATGACGAGTGTATCTACCACAACCGTTCGTAGAGTGATTGAAGCGACAGCACGTGCCATTCGACAACGACCGACACATGTATTACCTGAGCATCTCTCTTTTGATGAATTTAAAAGCGTGAAGTCTGTCGATACTGCCATGAGCTTTATATTCTGTGATGCTGTGAGTCACCGGGTCATTGACATTGTCGAAGACCGAAAACAATCTGGATTAATTCAGTATTTTTTACGCTA
>NZ_JAVIYN010000037.1:0-577 GCF_036665975.1 Jeotgalicoccus huakuii
TTAAAAACATTCAAAACTGAATACAATATGTCATCCGCTTAAGTTCCGCTCCGTTATATCCTTAGAAAGGAGGTGATCCAGCCGCACCTTCCGATACGGCTACCTTGTTACGACTTCACCCCAATTATCAATCCCACCTTTGACGGCTACCTCCATAAAGGTTAGTCCACCGGCTTCAGGTGTTATCGACTTTCGTGGTGTGACGGGCGGTGTGTACAAGACCCGGGAACGTATTCACCGTAGCATGCTGATCTACGATTACTAGCGATTCCAGCTTCATGGAGTCGAGTTGCAGACTCCAATCCGAACTGAGAACAGTTTTATGGGATTCGCTTGGCCTCGCGGCTTCGCTGCCCTTTGTAACCTGCCCATTGTAGCACGTGTGTAGCCCAAATCATAAGGGGCATGATGATTTGACGTCATCCCCACCTTCCTCCGGTTTGTCACCGGCAGTCAATCTAGAGTGCCCAACTGAATGATGGCAACTAAATTTAAGGGTTGCGCTCGTTGCGGGACTTAACCCAACATCTCACGACACGAGCTGACGACAACCATGCACCACCTGTCTCTCTGCCCA
>NZ_JAVIYN010000038.1:0-507 GCF_036665975.1 Jeotgalicoccus huakuii
TTATATTTATAAGACCTAATCTAAAGATTAGAATCGGGAAGACAGGATTCGAACCTGCGACCCCTTGGTCCCAAACCAAGTGCTCTACCAAGCTGAGCTACTTCCCGTTATTTAATTAAGCGCGCCCAAGAGGAGTCGAACCCCTAACCTTTTGATCCGTAGTCAAACGCTCTATCCAATTGAGCTATGGGCGCATCAGTAAAACTATTTAAATGGTGCCGAGGACCGGAATCGAACCGGTACGATAATCACTTATCGCAGGATTTTAAGTCCTGTGCGTCTGCCAGTTCCGCCACCCCGGCTTAAACTGGAGCGGAAGACGGGATTCGAACCCGCGACCCCCACCTTGGCAAGGTGATGTTCTACCACTGAACTACTTCCGCTGATCATATATCGTTTTAATAATTTAAAATGGTGCGGGTAAAGGGAGTCGAACCCCCACGCCGTGAGGCGCTAGATCCTAAGTCTAGTGCGTCTGCCAGTTCCGCCATACCCGCGTATTAAATG
>NZ_JAVIYN010000039.1:0-478 GCF_036665975.1 Jeotgalicoccus huakuii
TTTTTTATGCAGCCACACGACGAAGTTCGATTGGTGTCAAACCAAACAGCACATCTTGTGGTCGTTCATGGTTATAAAAATGGATATAATGATTGAGATCTTCCACCAGGTGTTGGTAGGTGGCATAGCCACCTGACTTTCTAACTAAGTGATAACGCTCTGATTTTAACTTACCAAAAAATGACTCCATCGGCCCATTATCAATACATTTCCCCACTCTAGACATGCTCTGAGTCATCTGATTCACATTTAACAGTTGTCTAAAACCATAAGAGGTAAACTGGTATCCTCGGTCACTGTGCACCATGGGTGAAGCCAGTGGATTGCACTTTAAAGCAGCTTTAAACGTATCCAACACAAGTTGATTATTATTCCTCAAACTAAAACGATGGGCGACAATACTATTATCAAATAAGTCCAATATCGCACACATGTAGACACGCGAGCCATTCTTAAGCTTATATTCTGTAACATCCGT
>NZ_JAVIYN010000040.1:0-458 GCF_036665975.1 Jeotgalicoccus huakuii
GTCATCAATAATATTCGATCTCTGAAATGCGCAAAGTTTCGATAACCAAAAGCCATCCGTTTTAATACTTTGATACTGTTATTGATACCTTCTAATGGGCCGTTTGTTAGTGTTGGATAATGTAATGTGTTTTCAATATAGGATTCATACTTCTTAAATGTTCGTAATACTCGACGCATGCCAGGAGATAATGGAACCTGATTAGAAGTTTGAATCAATGTTTTAAACTGGCTCATATGGCCTTGTTTTAACGCATCTGACAATGCATGCGTATAATCATAATTACCTTTTAATTCATCATGGTTATCAAGCAGATATTCGACAATACCGTATGTAGTTTTCCATTCAGGAAATAGGCGATATTTCTTATACTCAGTGCGTGTTAAGTTTTCAGGTGGTGTTAATAATAACTTCCAATACCGTTTAAACTTATTGTAGGTTGGACGATTACGATGTCT
>NZ_JAVIYN010000041.1:0-425 GCF_036665975.1 Jeotgalicoccus huakuii
GTATGTACATTGAAAACCGAATAGAAGTAAAGTAAAGAGAAAAAAGATTTCATTTCAAGCAGAAATAGAAACGAGAACGCAAAGTATCGAGAGATACACTCACAAATTTCAATACGATTAAGTATTGAAGGGCGCATGGCGGATGCCTAGGTACCAAGAGCCGATGAAGGACGGAACAAACACCGATATGCTTCGGGGAGCTGTAAGTAAGCGATGAACCGGAGATTTCCGAATGGGGAAACCCAATACCGCGAGGTATTATCCTAACGTGAATACATAGCGTTAGAGAAGGAGACCTGGAGAACTGAAACATCTTAGTATCCAGAGGAAGAGAAAGAAAAATCGATTCCCTGAGTAGCGGCGAGCGAAACGGGAAGAGCCCAAACCAGCATTAGCTGGGGTTGTAGGACATTCACAACGGATTG
>NZ_JAVIYN010000042.1:0-412 GCF_036665975.1 Jeotgalicoccus huakuii
CCATTAATTTTAAAAAAATATAAATTAATCATTGACTTATAGTTTATAAGTAAGTATAATTTTAAATCTAAACTGTTAGAGCTTAAGCAACCAAGCGAAAGTACTTACAGAAAGGTTACAAAAAAGTTCTTGACATCGTGTTATCGAAAGGTTAAAATGGAAGATGTCGCTAAAAAGAACAAACATCTTATATATACTTTTAGCGGTTGTGGCGGAATCGGCAGACGCGCTAGGTTGAGGGCCTAGTGGGAGTTAAATCCCGTGGAGGTTCAAGTCCTCTCAGCCGCACCATTAAGACACTTTGAATTTTATACTAAATATTATACCTATGCGGGTGTAGTTAAATGGCATAACCTCAGCCTTCCAAGCTGATGTCGTCGGTTCGATCCCGATCACCCGCTCCATTATTTGT
>NZ_JAVIYN010000043.1:0-385 GCF_036665975.1 Jeotgalicoccus huakuii
AATTTAACTCGGCGGCGTAGCTCAGCTGGCTAGAGCGTACGGTTCATACCCGTGAGGTCGGGGGTTCGATCCCCTCTGCCGCCACCATAGTTGGACCTTTAGCTCAGTTGGTCAGAGCAAACGGCTCATAACCGTTGGGTCGCAGGTTCGAGTCCTGCAAGGTCCACCATAACTTTATATCGCGGAGGAATACCCAAGTTCGGCTGAAGGGATCGGTCTTGAAAACCGACAGGGGCTTAACGGCTCGCGGGGGTTCGAATCCCTCTTCCTCCGCCATTTTTATTTAAACTAATATTATTGTCGCGGGATGGAGCAGTGGTAGCTCGTCGGGCTCATAACCCGGAGGTCGTAGGTTCGAATCCTTCTCCCGCAATTATTTTTTTAT
>NZ_JAVIYN010000044.1:0-383 GCF_036665975.1 Jeotgalicoccus huakuii
CTCATGACGCTCGATATTCTTTCTAAACACAAATGTATACTTATTGGCATTGGCTTCAATTTTTGTACCATCTATAAATATCGCATCCGAATCAATGAGACCATTGAATTCCAGTTGGGTTCTGAACTGAATGAAGGCAGACTGAAGCAGTGCAGCCATTTTTGGATGCACACGAAATCGATTAATGGTTCGGTAGGATGGCGTCTGTTCTTGGGCCAACCACCTCATGCGAATACTATCGTAAAGTAACGCTTCGATTTTACGCCCAGAGAATATGGATTGGCTATACGCACAGAGTAAGATTTTTAACATCATTTTGGGATGATAGGAAGTGGCGCCTTGAGGTGGTCTAAAATCATCAAATATCGCGTCTGGCATACTTT
>NZ_JAVIYN010000045.1:0-344 GCF_036665975.1 Jeotgalicoccus huakuii
TTTAAGGTTTACTTTGGCGCCATAGCCAAGTGGTAAGGCAGAGGACTGCAAATCCTTTATCACCGGTTCAAATCCGGTTGGCGCCTTTATTAATATATAAAATGCGGAAGTAGTTTAGTGTTTAGAACATGCTTCTTCCTGAAGCAAGACATAGGTTTAAATCCTATCTTCCGCTCCATTTTTACTAATTAGAAGACTAATTAGTCTTTTTTTATAATGATAAGCCACCGTGGCGGAATTGGCAGACGCGTTGGACTCAAAATCCAATTCTCGTTAGAGAGTGTCGGTTCGATCCCGACCGGTGGTACTATTGCTCACAGCAAAAGCTGTGAGCTTTTTATTTG
>NZ_JAVIYN010000046.1:0-331 GCF_036665975.1 Jeotgalicoccus huakuii
TTTTTTAATTGGTGCGCTTCGTTTATTTTTCGAAGCGCACTTAACTAATTACCTCAGCTTCGTTTTTATTTCGAAGTGTACCTAGCTCGTTACATCAGCTTCGTTTTTATTTCGAATCGCACCTAACTCATTACATCAGCTTCGTTTATTTTTCGAAGGGCACCTAACTCATTACATCAGCTTCGTTTTTATTTCGAATCGCACCTAACTCATTACATCAGCTTCGTTTTTATTTCGAAGCGCACTTAATTCATTACCTCAGCTTCGTTTTTATTTCGAAGCGCACCTAATTCATTACCTCAGCTTCGTTTTTATTTCGAAGCGCACCTTG
>NZ_JAVIYN010000047.1:0-299 GCF_036665975.1 Jeotgalicoccus huakuii
TGACGTTCATATTTGTCGACGACGCATTCATAATTGGATTCACTGCCATATCCAGCATCTGCGACAATATCGGTCGGCAGGTGTTGAAATCGATGTTGCATAGTCGAAAGAAACGGATCCAGAGTGCGTGTATCCGTTGGATTCCAAAAGATATCATAGCCTAGGACATACTGATGGTTGGTGGCAATTTGTAAATTATACCCGGCTTTTAACTGACCATTCTGCATGTGATCGTCTTTCATACGCATGAAAGTCGCATCCGGATCTGTCTTAGAATAACTGTTGCGTTCCCGCATCAG
>NZ_JAVIYN010000048.1:0-273 GCF_036665975.1 Jeotgalicoccus huakuii
AAAAAGCGCACTTGCTTTTCTGGGGCGTCGCGTGAGCCTGTAGTCTCACGCAGACGCTACTCCCCAAGAAGTCAAGTGCGCTTTTTTATATGAAAATATACGATATCGCTACAAAAAAATAAGACCCTCAGATACAATGTAGTTACGACACAAACAAAGAAAAGAGGAATCTTATGTATAAACATTATAACATGAACCAAATCACTCTACCACTTGAAACAGAAGTCTTAATTCCAGATCATGATATTTCAAAAGCAGTGCATACCCTGGTCG
>NZ_JAVIYN010000049.1:0-248 GCF_036665975.1 Jeotgalicoccus huakuii
GAAGAAGACATATCAAGCGAATGAGATGCACCCAAACCATTGGGAATATAATGAGGTTGATGACTATTATGTATGTCCAAACAATCGCCGATTGCCCTTTAAGCGACATACAAGCCGTACAGACAAATACGGTTATCAACGTATCATCAAAATCTATGAATGTGAAGATTGTCGGGATTGCCCATTAATGGCATTGTGTAAATCATCAACAACCGATCGTCCCAAACAAATCCAAAAGAATATGAACT
>NZ_JAVIYN010000050.1:0-233 GCF_036665975.1 Jeotgalicoccus huakuii
GGTTCATATTCTTTTGGATTTGTTTGGGACGATCGGTTGTTGATGATTTACACAATGCCATTAATGGGCAGTCCCGGCAATCTTCGCATTCATAGATTTTGATGATCCGTTGATAGCCATATCGGTCCGTTCGTGTGGTGTGTCGTTTAAAGGGTAACCGACGGTTGTTTGGACACACGTAATAATCATCCATTTCGTTATACTCCCAATGGTTTGACTGCATCTCATTTGAT
>NZ_JAVIYN010000051.1:0-210 GCF_036665975.1 Jeotgalicoccus huakuii
ATCTTTCATCTCTTTTTTTGATTGTCGAATCTTCGACCGTTCAGCTCGAATGGCTTTGCGCGTGGGGACATCCACTGTATGTTCAATGCGTTCAGTCTGTTCGGCTTCGATATCAGACAGTTGTGTATGGATATTGGCGATTTCTTCGGGTGTTAATGGACCATCAGCTTCTCGCTCGAGTTCTGGTATGACATTCGACTCAACTAAGGC
>NZ_JAVIYN010000052.1:0-202 GCF_036665975.1 Jeotgalicoccus huakuii
TATTTCCTTAAGTTGACTGCCATTAAGGCAATCCCTAACTCATTGTGCACCGCATCGTGTCCACGGACAGACATCCGAGTGAACCCTAAATTCGCCTTCAAGTTTCCAAAAGTGGTTTCGACATCAATTTTGCGTTGGGCATATCGATGACGACCTTCTGGGCTTGAAAGCGTCTGCTTCACCTGGGCTTTAAAATATTCCA